>DASQNC010000001.1 GCA_035645145.1 Azospirillaceae bacterium
CGAATGGCGCTGGATGCACTCACCCCGAAGCGCTCGGCTGCCTGACGGCGCGACAGACCCGCGTCGATCGCGGACAGAACGCGCGAACGGAGATCGAAGGACAGGGGCTTGGGCATGCGGGCCGGCCTCCTTCGCCAGCCCGCACTCTGAATCAGATGCCACGCCTCAGCGGAAGCCCGCCGAGTCAACCCGCCCGAATGCCGCTCTAGTACTACAGCCGGGATTTGAGCGTTGTCTCTGACACGGAGGTGTCGAGCCATGACGTACGCAAGTGATGCCCACCGCTGGGCCGGTCAGCTGGATGAGCTGGTCACCCGCATCGCCCCCCGCTTCAACCGGATCGAACCACGCCGTCGTGCGCGGGCCTATTTGCAGGGCCTGCTGGCACCGCTCGAGCGCAAGAACGGCTGGCACCTGGCCGAAGCCGCTGGTGATGCCAGCCCTGATGGTGTGCAGGATTTCCTCTCGCGCATGCACTGGGATGCGGACGCGGTGCGCGATGATCTGCGCGCCTATGTGGTCGAGCATCTCGGTGACCCTGAGGCCGTGCTGGTGCTCGACGAGACCGGCTTTCTCAAGAAGGGCAACAAGTCGGCCGGCGTGAAGCGCCAGTACTCCGGCACCGCCGGGAGGATTGAGAACTGTCAAATCGGCGTTTTTCTCGCCTATGCCAGCCGCCATGGCCATGCGCTGATCGACCGGGCGCTGTACCTGCCCGAGACCTGGGCCTTGGATGCCGCGCGGCGCGCTGAAGCAGGCGTGCCGGAGAGCGTGAGCTTCACCACCAAGCCCAAGCTCGGGCAGGTGATGCTGAAGCGGGCGTTTGAGGCCGGTGTGCCGTGCTCGTGGGTAGTCAGCGACAGCCTTTATGGGGCCGATCACCAGACGCGGCGCCTGATCGAGGCGAGTGGCCGCGGCTACGTGCTGGCGGTGACCTCGGCCCAGCGGCTCGGGCTCAAGCCGGTGGAGGACTGGCTCGAGGACGTGCCGGCCAAAGGCTGGACCCGGCTGAGTGCCGGCGACGGGGCGAAGGGCCCGCGCCTATACGATTGGGTCTATCTGCCCTACGGCATTCCGCCGGCCGGGTGGAAGTCCGGCCTGCTGATCCGCCGCAAGAGGGGGCAGCCGCATCAGTTCACGTTCTATCTCACCTGGGCCCCGTCCGAGACGCCGCTGTCGACGCTGGTGCGGGTGGCGGGGCTGCGGTGGACAATTGAGAGCTGTTTTGAGGAAGCGAAGGGCGAGACCGGCTTGGACGAGTATGAGGTGCGCTCGTGGACGGGCTGGCACCGGCACATCACCTTATCCATGCTGGCGCACGCGTATCTGACGGTGGTACGCAAGAGTGCCATCGGGGGGAGAAGATCCCGCCCGTTGCGCCACGGGGCTGCTGCCCTTCACCGTGCCGGAAGTGCGGCGTCTGCTCTGGCATCTGGTCTGGGAGCGAGCGCCCACGAGGGCGGCGGCCGAGCACTGGTCGACCTGGCGTCGACGGCACCAGCAGCGCGCCCGCGAGTGTCACTGGCGCAAGCGCACCCGCCGCCGACGTAAATCCCGGCTGTAGTACTAGAGCAGTTCGGACTTGCACGGAATCGGGGGATCTGATTCCAGGGTGTCGGGGGTGAGAGCGGTGGAGCTTTCCATGACGGCCCCCTTGTCCCAGGACCTGCGGCAGCGGATCGTGCGCGCGGTGGACGCGGGCAGTTCGATCCGACAGGCAGCCAAGCGCTTCGACATCAGCCCGTCGGCGGCCATCAAGTTGATGCGCCGTGTGCGTGAGACCGGCAGCACACAACCAGCCAAGATCGGTGGCGACCGACGTCCGCTTCTGGAGGCCCATGCGGGTCAACTGCGCGCCATCGTGGCCGGCAAGGCCGGGATCACGCTGCGCGAGATCAAGGCAGCGCTTGCCGAACACGGCATTGAGATAAAAGCCCTCTCGACGATTGCCGACATGCTGCACCGGCTCGGCCTATCGCACAAAAAAAAGCGCTGAGGGCTACTGAGCAGGACCGCCCCGATGTGGCCCGGCACCGTCGCCGCTGGCGGGTGTGGCAGCGCTATATGGATGGGGCCTGCTTCGTGTTCCTTGATGAGACGGGTGCCACAACCGCGATGACGCGCCTGTATGGCTGGGGAGCCAAGGGCCAACGTCTGGTCGATACGGCGCCCTCAGGTCATTGGAAGACCACGACCTTTGTGGCGGGCCTGCGCAGGGATGGCGTGATCGCGCCGTGCGTGCTGGATGGGCCGATGACGGGCGAGATGTTCCGGGCCTATGTTGAGCACATCCTCGCCCCGAGCCTGCGCCGTGGGGACGTGGTGGTTCTGGACAACCTGCCGGCTCACAAGGTCGCTGGGGTCAAGGAGGCGATCACGGCGGCCGGCGCGGGCCTGCTTTATCTGCCGGCCTACTCGCCTGACCTGAACCCCATCGAGCATCTCTTTGCCAAGCTCAAGGCACTCCTCAGGAAGGCTGCCGCCCGAACGCGCGATGCACTGTGGGACACGATCGGCGCGCTCCTCGACGCTTTCACCCCAGCCGAGTGCCAGAACTACATCGCCAACGCGGGATATGAGTTCGTGTAAGTCGGAAATGCTCTAGC
>DASQNC010000003.1 GCA_035645145.1 Azospirillaceae bacterium
TAGCAGCCCGTGGCGGAACGCGGTTTTTGCTCACGCGGCGGGTAGTGCCGGGTTGCATCGATCGGGGAGCTGACGGGGCGATGCGACCGGTCCGGTCGCCCGCGCGGCCGCGACGATCGACCGCAGCCACTCCACCAGCGCGAAGATCAGCGCGCGGGCCGCGGCGGCGGCCGCCGGGAGGCTCCGCGGCTTCCGCAGGCCGTACCTCACCCGCATCAGCAGCCCGACGTTGAAGCCGGCGGCGTGGACCAGCACCCGCTTGGCCACGTTCTCCCGGCCACGCAAGTACAGCCGACGCATCCCGCCGGTCTCGTAGCAGTGGGCGGAGGTGCGTTCCAGCTTCTCGCCCCGGCTCCGCAAGAGGCGTTTGCCACGCTCGCCCCTGACCCGCCGCCGGTTGGCGTACGCCGCCTGGCGGGCGTCGGCCTGCCCGTCCCACCTCTGCCGCCCCCTCTGCGGCTCGCTGGCGTAAGAGCGGACGCTCATCTCTTCCAGGTCCGGCAGGGTCTGCCTGCTGTGGTACCCCTTGCCCAGCACCGCCTCGCTCATCCACCGCCCGCTCACCTTGTCGCTCACTCGCTCGTCATCGGCCAGCGCCGCCAGGTTCTCCGTGGCCGCCACGACCGTGTCCACCAGCGTCGCGGTGTCCCCCGCGGCGGCGTCGCACACGCTCACCGCCAGGATCGCCCCGTGCCCGCCCTCGCCCAGGTCCACCGCGTGCTCGGCCTTGTGCGCCAGGTGCGTCGTGCCGTCCTTCATCTTCGTGATCTTCGCGTCCGGGCCGTCGGGGCTCCGCCAGTCGTCGTTGCTCGCCTTGTTCTTCCGCCGCCTGTCGAGCTTCGCCAGGTCCTCCCGCGTCGGCGTCTCGATCCCGCTTTCCTTGGCCAGCCGCTCCAGGAACTGCTGATACCCCTCGCCCGTGTCCCGCCGGACGATGCTCCGCATCGCCGCGTTGGCCTCCAGCGTGGTGGAGTCCACGCCCGCCGTCTTTCCCTCGACCAGAGAGTGGTTGGCCAGCACCTTGAGGATGAACCGGAACACCTGCGCGTGCGTCTCCAGGTCGATCGGTCTCCGCGTGCGGCTGATCGTCGAGTGGCCCGGCGCCGGCTTGTCCACCGGCAGCCCGAGGAACAGCTTCAGCGCGTTGCCGTCATTGCACCGCCAGTCGATGCCGCGTTCGGAGTCGATGCCCTCAAAGTAGCCGACCATCAGGCAGCGGAAATAGATCCCCGGCGCCAGCCCCGGCCGCCCGCCCCGCGTGCCGTCGTCGTAGAACCCGGCGCACAACCCCTCCACGAACACGTCGAAGTGGTGGGCGTCGAGCACCTTGTTGACCGCGTCGTAGAACGGGTGGGACCGCACGTTCAGGTCCGCGACCGTGACGAACAGCGGCTGCTGGACGACCTTGCGCTTGCCGAGGGCCATGGCGGGAAGTCCTCCGTGACGGGTAGACGCAGGTTAGCGCCCTGCCGTCACGGATTCCAGTGGATAAGGGGGTTCCGCCACGGGCTGCTATGGGTGAGAATTGAAAGACCCTGGGTAATCCGCCATCCCACGAGCAGGACAATCGCCTGTAGGGGCGACGCCCGCGTCGCCCCTACATGCAATTGCCCTGATACCACGAATAGGATGGGACGGCCACGGCGTCCGCAGGTGCTGTGGCCGCATACTTGGTGGTGGGCGTTTTGTATCTTGTGGTAACGAGAAGGAGGAAGAAGGGCCGCTGATTAGTGTGTGGCCTCGTCGCCGCCTTGAGTCCGCGCTT
>DASQNC010000004.1 GCA_035645145.1 Azospirillaceae bacterium
AACGGCCAGAGCTTCGCCAGCGCCGACGATGTCCTGGCGCGGGCGCAGGTGGTGAACGGCAGCACCGTCGTCGACCTGGGCGGCGGCCATACCGTCGTGCTCACCGGCATCGTCAACCTGACGGCGGCCGACATCGCGCTGACCTGAAACCCGGGAGGGGCCGCGCCAGCCCGCGGCCCCTCCCCCCCTTTTGGCCGCTGCGGAACCGGCCCCCAGGACCGATCGAAACCCGCCTGTTCCCCGCACCGGACATCGGATTGAGCGGGACACGAGCTTGCCGGGAACGACCTGGTCCAGGCTGAAGCCCAACCACGGAGCCATACCCGGCGACTGTTGAAGCGGCCGTGTCCGGTGGCCCCGGTTCCAACCTCCATCCGATGCCGCCTTCGGTATCGAGCCAGCGTTGCAGTTGCGGCAGCAACTCCGGCCGCTCCCGCTCGATCTCCGTGGCGGCCATGGACGTGAGCGGACGGCCAACGCGGCGACCTTGCCGACGCCTCGGCCTCCGAATCGGATCGCTACGAGGAGCGGCTCGTCAATCCGACGCTTCTCACGCTTGCGCGCGCGCGGCAATCTCGACTGCGGCGGCGCCCGGTTCGTGATCGGGGGGGGGACGGAAACGTCAACCAACCCGTGATCGATCCGCCGGACGGCCACGCCGCGATCTGTTTCGAGCCGGGCGCCCCCCCCCCCCGCTCGGCCATGTGGACGCCATCCTCGCCCTGTGTGAACGGGCCTGATCCACGGTTTGCCCCCCGGAATGCCGGCAGGACCCAAACAAAAAGGCCCCGCGCGGCGGGGCCTTTTATGTCTGCCGTGACAGACGATCTGGTGGGCGATGACGGGATCGAACCGCCGACATTCTCGGTGTAAACGAGACGCTCTACCGCTGAGCTAATCGCCCGAATGAAGCCGGCCGCACACGGCGGCCGGCTCCGATTTACCCGATCGAACCGCTTTCCTCAACCTCTGCCCGGATCGGGCGAGGTGAGGCGGTCCTAATGACGGAGCACCCCTTCGCGGTCGGGCTCCTTGCCCTGCTGCGGGGCCACGGTCTCGACCGCGGCCTCGTCCGGCCACTCCACCGGCGTCAGCGGTTGCACCAGCGCGTGCTGGAGAACCTCTTCGACGGCGGAGACGGGGATGATCTGGAGGCTTTCCTTCACGTTGGCCGGAATGTCCTCGAGATCCTTCTCGTTGTCCTTCGGGATCAGGATGGTCTTCAGGCCGCCGCGGTGGGCCGCCAGAAGCTTTTCCTTCAGGCCGCCGATCGGGAACACCCGGCCCCGCAACGTGATCTCGCCGGTCATCGCCACGTCCTTGCGGACCGGGATCCCGGTGAGGACCGACACGATGGAGGTGACCATCGCCACGCCGGCCGAGGGACCGTCCTTGGGCGTCGCACCCTCGGGCACGTGGACGTGGATGTCCCTCTTCTCCAGCACGTTGCGCCGGATGCCGAAGGCCGCGGCGCGGCTCTTCACAAAGCTCTCGGCCGCGTGGACCGACTCCTTCATGACGTCGCCGAGCTTGCCGGTGGTGGTCACCTTCCCCTTGCCGGGCAGGGTCACCGCCTCGATGGACAGGAGTTCGCCACCCACCTCGGTCCACGCCAGTCCGGTGGTCACGCCCACCAGATCCTCCAGCTCCGCCTCGCCGAAGCGGTACTTCCGCACGCCGGCGTAGGTGGCCAGGTTTTCCGGCGTGACCACGACCTCCTTGATCCCCTTCATGAGGATCTCCTTCACCGCTTTGCGGCAAAGGTTGGCCACTTCGCGCTCGAGGTTACGGACGCCGGCCTCGCGCGTGTAGTAGCGGATCAGGTCGCGCAGGCCCTCGTCGGTGAGCGTGAACTCACCCTTCTTCAGGCCGTTCGCCTCCAACTGCTTGGCCAGCAGGTGGCGCTTGGCGATCTCGATCTTCTCGTCCTCGGTGTAGCCGGCGACCCGGATGATCTCCATGCGGTCCAGCAGCGGCTGCGGCATGCGCAGCGTGTTGGCCGTGCAGACGAACATCACATCCGACAGGTCGTAGTCGACCTCCAGATAATGGTCGCTGAAGGTGCTGTTCTGCTCGGGGTCCAGCACCTCGAGCAGGGCGGACGACGGATCGCCGCGCCAGTCCTGGCCGAGCTTGTCCACCTCGTCCAACAGGAACAGCGGGTTGGAGGACTTCGCCTTCTTCATGCCCTGGATCACCTTTCCGGGCATGGAGCCGATGTAGGTCCGGCGGTGGCCCCGCACCTCGGCCTCGTCACGCACGCCGCCCAGCGACATGCGGACGAAGTTGCGGCCGGTGGCCTTGGCGATGGACTTGCCGAGCGAGGTCTTGCCGACACCCGGAGGCCCGACCAGGCACAGAATCGGCCCGCGCACCTTGTCCTGCCGCTGCTGCACGGCAAGGTACTCGAGGATGCGCTCCTTGACCTTCTCCAGCCCGTAGTGGTCCTCGTTGAGGATGCCTTCCGCGAGCTTGATGTCCTTCTTGACCTTGGTCCGCTGCTTCCAAGGGATGGACAGCATCCAGTCCAGGTAGTTGCGGACGACCGTGGCTTCCGCGGACATGGGGCTCATGCTGCGGAGCTTCTTGACCTCGGCCATCGCCTTTTCGCGGGCTTCCTTCGACAGCTTGGTCTTGTTGATCCGCTCCTCGATCTCGGCGATCTCGTCGCGGCCGTCCTCGGATTCGCCCAGTTCCTTCTGGATCGCCTTCAGCTGCTCGTTCAGGTAGTACTCGCGCTGGGTCTTCTCCATCTGCCGCTTCACGCGGTTCCGGATGCGCTTTTCCACCTGCAGCACGCCGATCTCGCCCTCCATGAAGGCGTAGACCCGCTCCAGTCGCTCGGCGATGGTCGCCGTCTCCAGAAGCTGCTGCTTCTCCGGAATCTTGAGCTGGAGGTGCGAGGCGATGGTGTCCGCAAGCTTGGAGGGGTCGTCGATCTGGTTGACCGAGACCAGCACCTCCGGCGGAATTTTCTTGTTGAGCTTGATGTACTGCTCGAACTGGCTGACGGCGGCGCGGGCGAGCGCCTCCATCTCCTGCTGCTCGCCGGACTTTTCGTCGAGCAGGTCGGCATAGGCCTGGAAGAAATCCGGGTTTTCGGCGTACTGGGTGATGGTGGCCCGGCGGCCGCCTTCGACCAGGACCTTGACCGTGCCATCCGGCAGCTTCAGAAGCTGCAGCACGTTCCCGACCGTGCCGACATTGTAGATGTCGGCCGGCGTGGGGTCGTCCTGGGAGGCGTTCTTTTGGGTGACAAGCAGGATCTGCTTGTCGTCCTTCATCACGTCTTCCAGCGCGCGCACGGATTTTTCGCGCCCCACGAACAGCGGGACGATCATGTGCGGGAACACCACGATGTCGCGCAGCGGCAGAACGGGATACAGGTTGCCGCGGGGAATCTCGTACATTATGGGCGCCTCATGGCTTGGGGAGCCGCCAGCCCGGTTCGGGCCTGAAGGGATCCGCCCCGGCAGGGCACGGTTCCGTTACGGCTTAATACAAGTTTGGGCCGCCCGCGAGGGTGTTCAAGGCTGGTCACAGGAAGGCTGCAGTCGTGCCACGGAATAGACTGCGGGCGACCACCCGGGCGGGCGGATTCGGATTGGCGATCACGCGCCGGGTGCAAGATCGCTACGACGGTCGGCGTAGATGTAGAGGGGCTTGGCACGCCCATCCACGACGTCCTTGTTGATGACGATCTCGCGCACGCCTTCCAGCCCCGGCAATTCGAACATGGGTTCCAGCAGGATGGCTTCCATGATCGACCGCAGCCCGCGGGCGCCGGTCTTGCGGTTCAACGCCTTCTGCGCGATCTGGTGCAGCGCGTCGTCCTGGAAGCGCAGATCCACGTCCTCCATCTCGAACAGCCGCTGGTACTGCTTGACCAGGGCGTTCTTCGGCTTGCTCAGGATGTCGACCAGCGCCTCCTCGTTGAGGTCGGACAGCGTGGCAACGACCGGCAGGCGGCCCACGAACTCCGGGATCAAGCCGAACTTCAGCAGGTCCTCGGGCTCGACCTCGCGCAGGATCTCGCCGGTGGTCCGCTCGTCGGGGCCACGCACATCCGCCCCGAAGCCGATGGAGGTGCCACGTCCGCGCTGGGCGATGATCTTCTCCAGCCCGGCGAAGGCACCGCCGCAGATGAACAGGATGTTCGTGGTGTCGACCTGCAGGAATTCCTGCTGCGGGTGCTTGCGGCCGCCCTGGGGCGGGACCGAGGCCACCGTGCCTTCCATGATCTTGAGCAGGGCCTGCTGCACGCCCTCGCCCGACACGTCGCGGGTGATCGACGGATTGTCGGACTTGCGGCTGATCTTGTCGACCTCGTCGATGTAGACGATGCCGCGCTGCGCCCGCTCGACGTTGTAGTCGGCGGCCTGCAGCAGCTTGAGGATGATGTTCTCCACATCCTCGCCGACATAGCCCGCCTCGGTCAGCGTGGTGGCGTCGGCCATGGTGAAGGGCACGTCGATGATGCGGGCCAGCGTTTGCGCCAGCAGCGTCTTGCCGCACCCGGTCGGCCCGACCAGCAGGATGTTGGACTTCGCCAACTCGACCTCGCCGCCCTTCGCGCCGTGGGCGAGGCGCTTGTAATGGTTGTGCACGGCGACGGACAGGACGCGCTTGGCCTGTTCCTGGCCGATCACATAATCGTCCAGCACCGCATGGATATCGCGCGGGGTCGGCACGCCGTCCCGGCTCTTCACCAGGGTGGTCTTGCTCTCTTCCCGGATGATGTCCATGCACAGTTCGACGCATTCATCGCAGATGAATACGGTCGGACCGGCGATGAGTTTGCGGACCTCGTGCTGGCTTTTGCCGCAGAACGAGCAGTACAGGGTGTTTTTGGAATCGCCGCCGGTGGACTTGCTCATGTCTGCTCCGTGGGGCGGTGGGTCCGAATGACCCTATGGCCGCCTCCGCGACCAGCCCGGCCGGCCGCGGTCAATTACCTGGCCCGGCTCGCCGTCCCCGCCACACGGTCGGATTCCGGCGCACCGATCCCCTGGCATTCAACACCACGCCCGCGCCGAGGATCAACACGCATGTTCAGGTGTCGCGGGCGTTCCCCGCCCGGTACGACCGGGCGGGGTTGCCGTCGTCTCAGGAAGCGGCTTCCGGCCGCTTCGCAACCACTTGATCGACGATTCCAAACGTCTTCGCCTCGTCGGCCGACATGAACTTGTCGCGTTCGGTCGCCTCCTCGATGGCATCCAGCGTCTGGCCGGTGTGCCGGGCGTAGATCTCGTTCATCCGCTGGCGCATCTTCAGGATTTCGCGCGCCTGGATCTCGATATCCGCCGCCTGACCTTGGGCACCGCCGGACGGCTGGTGGACCATGATCCGGGCATTCGGCAGGCAGAACCGCTTGCCGGGGGCGCCGGCGGCGAGCAGCAGCGAGCCCATGGATGCGGCTTGGCCGATGCACACCGTCGACACATCCGGCCGGATGTACTGCATGGTGTCGTAGATCGCCATGCCGGCCGTGATGTAGCCGCCCGGCGAGTTGATGTAGAAGGCGATGTCCTTGTTCGGGTTTTCCGATTCAAGGAACAGCAGCTGCGCGCTGATCAGGCTGGCCACGCCGTCGTGGACCGGCCCGATGAGGAAGATGATTCGCTCCTTCAGCAGGCGCGAATAGATGTCGTAAGCGCGCTCCCCGCGGTTGGTCTGCTCGACCACCATCGGGATCAGCGTGTTCATCGTCCAGTCGTGGTCTCTCATTGGGCCGTCCGGTTCAGAACGCAGGGTCTGTGGTTCGTTCTAGAACAGTGGCGAGCCTCAAGCGTCTTCGCCAGGGTCCTTCAGAAGCTCCTCGACCGAGACCTCGCGCTCCTTCACCTCGGAAAGTTCGAGGATGAAGTCCACGACCTTGTCCTCGAAGATCGGAGCGCGGAGCTGCTCGACCGCCTGCGGGTTCTTCTGGAAGAACTCGTAGACCTGCCGTTCCTGGCCGGGGAAGCGGCGCGCCTCGTTCACGACGGCGCGGGACAGCTCGTCACGGGTGACCTCGACCTTGTTGCGCCGGCCCACTTCGGCCAGCAGCAGACCAAGCCGCACGCGGCGCTCCGCAATGGCGCGGTACTCCGCCTTCAGCTCGTCCTCGCTCTTGTTCGCGTCCTCGCCGGCCTGGCCGTTCTTCAGCTCGTCCTGGACACGCCGCCAGATCGCGTCGAACTCCAGGTCGAGCATGCCCTGCGGCACCGGGAAATCGGCCTTCGCGGCCAGCTGGTCGAGGAGCGCGCGCTTCAGGCGGGCGCGGGAGGCCTGCCCGTAATCCTGCTGCAGGCGCTCACGGATGATGGTCTTCAGGGCGTCGAGGTTCTCCAGCCCCATGTCCTTGGCAAGCTCGTCGTCGACGGGCGCATCCACGTACTTGCGGAGCTCCTTCACGTCGACCTCGAACACGGCTTCCTTGCCGGCCAGCTCCGAATGGCCGTAGTCGGCGGGGAAGGTCACGGTCACCGTGCGGTGCTCGCCCGGCTTGGCGCCGACGATCTGGTCCTCGAACCCGGGGATGAACTGGCCGGAGCCGAGCTCAAGCTCGTGGTCCTTGGCGTCCATGCCGGGAAGGGCCTTGCCGTCCACGGTGCCGGCGAAGTCGATCAGCACCACGTCGCCGGCCTTGGAGGCCCGCTTGCGCTCGACGGCTTCGGTCCGGCGGCGGGTCTTGGCCAGACGCTCCAGCGCCTCGTCCACGGACTTCTCGTCCACCGGGGCAACCAGCCGCTCGAGCGAAATGCCCTTGAACTCCGGCGGCTCGATGTCCGGCAGGATTTCGATGGCCAGCTTGTATTCGAGGTCCGAGCCTTCCTCGAACTTCGTCACTTCGACCTTCGGCTCCAGCGCCGGGCGCAGGCCCTTGTCGCGGATCGCCTCGGCGGCGCCGTCGTTGACGGCCCGCTCCAGCACCTCGCCCAGAACCGACTGGCCGTAGCGCTGCCGCAGGATGGGCATCGGCACCTTGCCGGGCCGGAAGCCGGGCAGGCGCACATCTCGGGCGATCTCGGTCAGGCGGCTGTCAACGCGGGCCTTGATGTCGTTCGCAGGGACGACAACGGTGAATTCGCGCTTCAGGCCTTCGGCGGCGGTCTCGGTGATCTGCATCGGACTTTGTCTTGCTCTCGCATGCAGGCCAGCGTGGCAGGCCCGCCTCGTCGGGTGGATACAGGATCGGGGAACATGGCGCCCCTGTGGTGCGGGCGGAGGGACTTGAACCCACACGACCGAAGTCACTGGAACCTAAATCCAGCGCGTCTACCAGTTTCGCCACGCCCGCCCACGGCACACGGACCATCCATTCGAACGGCCGCGGCGCCAGGAGCGGTCCCTATAGCAGGAGCCCGGAACCCGCGGCAACAAGCGATTTCCGCGGGATCCGGCCCCCTCCCCTTATTTCCCCGGCCCTTGTTTCAGGTACGCGCTATTCCAGGCAGGCGCGGGCAACGGCATCGACGATCGCCTCGGCGTCCAGCCCATGGACCCGGAAGAGATCCGGGATGTCCGCCGACTGGCCGAAGCGGTCGACGCCCAGCGGCACGGTCTTGTGCCCGCGCACGCCGCCCAGCCACGACAAGGTCGCGGGATGGCCGTCCACCACCGTGACCAGGCGCGCCTGCGGCGGCAACAGGCCCAGCAGGCGCTCCACATGGGATTGCGCCGGCCGCCCTTCCTGCCGGGACCGGCGTGCGGCCAGCCAGCCGGCGTACAGGCGGTCGGCCGAAGTGACCGACAGCAGGCCACAGCCGGGCAGGTCCTCCGCGATCTGGGCCAGGGCGTCGGACGCCTCCGGCGCCACGGCGCCGGTGTAGACGATCGCCAACGGCGCGTCGGCGGCCGGCGGCACCATCCAGTAGCCACCCGCCACCACGGCGTCGACGTCGAGGCTGCGGGTGGGCTGCGGCAGGGTCCGTGTGGACAGGCGCAGGTAGACGGACCCGCCGTCCTCGGCCTGCATGTACCGGAACGACCAGGCCATGATCGCCGCGAGCTCGTCCACGAAGGCGGGCTCGAAGGAGGCGAGGTTCGGCTGGCCGATGCCGATCAGCGGCGTGGAGATGGACTGGTGGGCCCCGCCTTCCGGCGCCAGGGTGATGCCCGACGGGGTCGCCACCACCATGAACCGGGCGCCCTGGTAACAGGCGTAGTTCAGCGCATCCAGGCCGCGCTTGATGAACGGATCGTAGAGCGTGCCGATCGGCAGCAGGCGCGCGCCGAACAGGTCGTGGCTGAGGCCGAACGCCCCGAGCGCCAGGAACAGGTTGTGCTCGGCGATCCCGAGTTCGAGGTGCTGGCCCTCCGGCGACATGTGCCAGCGCTGGGCCGAGACGACCTTCTGCTCCTTGAACACGTCCCCGCGCGGGGTCCGGTCGAAGATGCCGCGCCGGTTGACCCAGCCGCCGAGGTTGGTCGAAACGGTGACGTCGGGCGAAGTGGTCACGATCCGCGCCGCCAGTTCGCTGTCCTCGCGCGCGATCTCGGCCAGGATATGACCGAAGCCGGCCTGGGTGGACATCCGCTCGCCGGCCGGAACCGGGAAGGCCTGGGGCACCGGCACGGTTGCGGCCGTGGTCCGGCGGTCGGGCTCCTGCGCGAACGGCACGGAGGCAAGGAAGGCGCGCAGCTCGTCGGGATCCACGTCGAGGCCGGCGAAAGGCGCCCACTCCTCGCCCGGACCAACGTTCATGCCGGCGCGGAGCGCCTCCATCTGCTCGGGGTTCATCAACCCGGAGTGGTTGTCCTTGTGGCCGGCGAACGGCAGGCCGAAACCCTTGACCGTATAGGCGATGAAGCAGGTCGGGCGGTCGCCCTGGACGCCGTGGAACGCTTCCAGGATCGTGGGCAGGTCGTGCCCGGCCAGGTTGGTCATCAGCGCCGACAGCGCATCGTCGTCATGGGTGTCCAGCAGCCGCCGGATGCCCGGCACGCCGCCGATGTCGGCCTCGAGCTGCCGCCGCCATGCCTTGCCGCCCTGGAACACGAGCGCGGAGTAGAGCGAGTTCGGGCACTCGTCGATCCAGCGGCGAAGGGTGTCGCCATCCGGCTCGGCGAAGGCCGCCTGCAACTTCTTCCCGTATTTCAGCGTGACCACATCCCAGCCGAGCGACCGGAACATGCCCTCGATCGGGCCGAACAGGCGGTCGGTGACGACGCTGTCCAGGCTCTGGCGGTTGTAGTCGATGACCCACCAGCAATTCCGGACGTCGTGCTTCCAGCCCTCCAGCAGGGCTTCGAACACGTTGCCCTCGTCCAATTCGGCATCGCCGACGATGGCGACCATCCGGCCTTGCGGGCGCTGGCTCAGCCCCTTCAGGCGGACATAGTCCTGGACCAGGGATGCGAAGGCGGTGATCGCCACGCCCAGCCCCACCGAACCGGTGGAGAAATCGACGTCGTGGGTGTCCTTCGTCCGCGAGGGATAGGACTGCGCCCCGCCCATGGCGCGGAACTGTTCCAGCTTGTCGCGCGTCTGCCGGCCCAGCAGGTACTGGATGGCATGGAAGACCGGGCTCGCGTGCGGCTTGACCGCCACGCGGTCCTCGGGCTTCAGCACATCGAAGTACAAGGCCGTCATCAGCGCCGCGACGGACGCGCTGGAGGCCTGGTGTCCGCCCACCTTCAACCCGTCGCGGCTGGGCCGGATGTGGTTGGCGTTGTGGATCATCCAGGACGACAGCCAGAGCACCTTGCGCTCCAGGGCGCGCAGGTAATCGAGCCGGCGTCCGGCGTCCTGGGAGGTGGCCGGGGAAAGGGTCGGCGAGGACGGCGATGCGGCGGTCATGCGGACAGGCTCCCAATGTGCATTCGATCGCCGGTCTGTCGCCGACGCTTTCCGGCACATATAGGGGACCGCGCCCTTGCTTGTCCGTCAGAATTTCGCCCGATCCGGAAAGCCTGACCGAAAGCGTCCGGGGCTTCCCCGAGCGGCCTGGAACCGCGGATCCCTGCGAAGGGGCAATCGCTCATGGGGAATGCCACGGCAGCGGAAAGTCATCGGCAATACGCGGACGGATTCCCCCACCTCCCGGACGGGCGGAAGACCGAACCGGGTTCGATCGACGTGCCCTTCCCGCGTCCCCAGCCAATTCGCCGGCTCGGAGCCCATCAGCACGAAAAGGAGGGGGGAGCCGAATTCGGAGCAATCCCGCGGAGAACGGGCGGAACGGCGTCGGGAAGATCGTCGGCGATCAACCCGGGACCAAGGCGTGCGGCCGCCGCCCCGTGCAGCCACACGGCGGCCGATGCGGCCTCGAACGGCGCCATCCCCTGCCCCATCAGCCCCAGCACCATCCCGGCCAGAACGTCGCCGGTCCCACCCGTCGCCAGGTCGGGCGGGGCATTGGCATTGACCACGGCCCGTCCATCCGGCGCGGCGACCACCGTGTCGGGCCCCTTGAACACCACGACCGCCCCGACCCGGGCCGCCGCCCGGCGCGCCCGGTCCAGCCGGCTGCCCCCGTCCGGTCCGAACAGGGCCAGGAATTCGCCACCATGCGGCGTCAGGACCGCCGCCCGCCCGGCCAGCAATTGCGCTAGCCCCGTGGCATCCCCGGCGAAGACGGTCAGGGCATCGGCATCCAGCACCAGATCCTTGCCGGCACCGGCGGCCGCCTCGACCATCAGCCGGGTCAGCGGCCCCCGCCCGGCCCCCGGGCCGATCAGAACCGGCCCCAGCCGCCGGTCGCCGAGCAGGCGGGCGAACGCCCGCGGCCCGTCCACCGCCCGCACCATCGGGCCTTCCAGTGCGGCCGCATAAACGGGAAGGGCCGCGCCCGGCACCGCGACCGTCACCAGCCCGGCGCCGATCCGCTGCGCCGCCCGGGCGGACAGCCGCGCGGCACCGGTCATCCGCCCTCCGCCAAGAACGACGACATGGCCGCGGCCGTACTTGTGCCCCGCCGGGTCCTGGCGCGGGACCGCCCGCCCCCAAACGACGGGCCCGTTCTCGTCGGCAAGCGGGCGGATGGCGTCCAGGACGGTGTCCGCAATGCCGATGTCGCGAACCACGACCTCGCCGCAACGCAACCGCCCGGGAAACAGCAGGTGGCCCGGCTTCCTGCGGAAGAAGGTCACGGTCAGTGCCGCCGCCGGCGCCGCCCCCATCACGTCGCCGGTATCGCCATGCACGCCGCTGGGAACATCGATCGCCACCACCGGCCCGGCCATCGCTTCAACGACCGCCTTCGCCACCCCCTCCAAGGGCCTGGAAAGGCCGGCGCCGAACAGGGCATCGACGACAAGCCCGGCGCCAACGACTCCATCCGGATGAACCGGCCCCACCGGACCGGACCAGCCGGCCGCGGCCCAGGCCGCATCGCCCTTCAGGGCGGCGGGATCGCCCAGGAGCTGGACGGCCACCGGCCATCCCGCCTCCGCCAAATGGCGGGCGACGACGAATCCGTCGCCCCCGTTGTTGCCGGGCCCGCAAACGACAACGGTCGGCCGGGCGGTCCAGCGCGCGCGGATTTCCTGGGCGACTGCGCGGCCCGCCGCCTCCATCAGGACCGTGCCCGGGGTTCCCCCCGCGATGGCCAGCCGGTCGGCCTCGGCCATTTCCGCCACGGTCAGCAGGGCGGAGGGCCGGGGCATGGCATCAGCCGCCGCGGAACGCCCGCAACGTTTCCCGGGCGCCTTCGCGCACCAACGACATGTCGGTGACGTCCATGACCAGATGGCACCCTTCGGCGGCCAGCGAGCGTGCGGTCCGGTTGGGCAGGGAGATCGTCCCCCACCACTTGCCGCTGTCCAGGATCGCGCGTTCCGCGCGGGCGAACAGTGCCTTGACCTCCGGATCGTCGAAGCGGCCGAGCTTGCCGATGGACGCGGACAGGTCCACCGGCCCGATGAACAGCATGTCCACGCCGGGAACGGCGGCAATGTCCGGGATCGCCTCCACCGCCTGCGCGGTCTCGATCTGGCAGATGATCAGAAGCTCGTCCCGGTACCGTTCCATGTAGTTCGGAACGTCCATGCCGAAATTCGCGGCGCGGATGGCGTACGGTGCGGCCCCGCGCTTTCCCTCCGGCGGATACCAGCAGGCATCCACGACGGCACGCGCCTCCTCGGCCGAGTTGACCGACGGCACCATGACGCCTTCGGTCCCCATGTCCAGCACGCGCTTCAGATAAACGTGATCGTTCCAAGGCGCCCGGACCAGGGCCGTGGCCGGCGTGGCGGCAATGGCCTGGAGCTGGCCCAGCGTCTGGTGCAGGCCGGCAACCCCGTGCTCGTCGTCGATCAGCACGGTGTCGAAGCCGGCCTGGCCCAACAGTTCCGCCAGCATGGGCGAAGCCGCGTGGCTCCACACGCCGATGGCCTGCTGCCCGGCGGCAAGCTTGCGCTTTAAGGTGTTGGTCCGGAACAAGGACGCCTCCCGTTTTTTGATTGCCCTTTTTCGGCCGTCAAAGGTCGGATGCGGTTCCCTGCCACCGATCCGAGCCACCCCTGGGCCGCGATGAGGATGATGGAGGCGTTGCGTTCGCCGCAAGACGCAAAAGCAATTTGCCCGCCACGACGAGCGGGCGGGACCGAGGTGAATTCACGTCTGGGAAGGAAGGTGGGGCGACCGATGGGACTCGAACCCACGACCACTCGGACCACAACCGAGGGCTCTACCAACTGAGCTACGGTCGCCGCACTCAGGGCCGGCGGTATGCCCCACCATGCGGGGTGCCGTCAAGAGGCTGAACGCAGGCATTTGCGCTCCTGTGTCCGGATGCGCACTGGAATGGCCGAACAGCGTGCGAACAGCCTTCAACGCAGGCACATCGCCCAATTTTTAGGCACACGGACCATTCGATTTGGCACGTGGTCCGCTGGGCGCCGCGGTCCACGGACATGGCACGGCATGTGCTTACAACACGGCAAGCCCGGATCGGCTCCGGACGCCTCACCACATCCAGCGCAAGCGGACGCCATGAAAAAGGTCGAAGCCATCATCAAGCCGTTCAAGCTCGACGAGGTGAAGGAAGCCCTGCACGAGGTCGGGATCCAGGGGATCACCGTGACCGAGGCCAAGGGATTCGGCCGGCAGAAGGGCCATACGGAACTCTACCGCGGAGCCGAATACGTCGTCGATTTCCTGCCGAAGGTGAAGCTGGAGATCGTGATGGAGGACTCGCAGGTCGAGCGCGCGATCGAGGCGATCCAGCAGGCGGCCCACACCGGACGCATCGGCGACGGCAAGATCTTCGTCACGCCGGTGGAGGAAGTCATCCGCATCCGCACCAACGAGCGCGGGGCCGACGCGGTGTAAGCGGCAGCGCCCCGGCCGGGGAACCGGACCGGATCGGCGTGTGCCCGAATCAAAACCCGAAACAACGGCGCAAGCCGCATGCGCTACGGCCCATGCGGACGCCGGACAGTCAACCGAGAGCAAGGGAAAGCAACGGCATGTCGGATATCCAGAAGGTGATGGACCTGATCAAGGAGCACGACATCAAGTACGTCGATCTCCGCTTCACCGATCCGCGCGGCAAGCTGCACCACACGGCGCAGCACGTCAGCACCATCGACGAGGACGTGTTCACCGATGGCCTGATGTTCGACGGCTCGTCCATCGGCGGCTGGAAGGCCATCAACGAGTCCGACATGATCCTGATGCCGGACGCCTCGACCGCGATCCTGGATCCGTTCCTGGCGCAGCCGACGCTGGCCATCTTCTGCGACATCTACGAACCGTCCACCGGCCAGCCCTACAAGCGCGACCCGCGGTCGATCGCCAAGGAGGCGCTGAAGTACACGGCGGCCGCCGGCATCGGCGACACCGTGCTCTTCGGCCCGGAAGCCGAGTTCTTCGTGTTCGACGACGTGAAGTTCGAGGTCTCGACCAACAAGGTCTACCACGAGTTCACGTCGGAAGAGGGCCCCTACACCTCGGGCAAGGACTATCCGGACGGCAACCTGGGCCACCGCCCGGGCGTGAAGGGCGGCTACTTCCCGGTTCCGCCGGTGGACAGCGGCGCCGACCTGCGCTCGGAAATGGTCAGCGTGCTGGCCGACATGGGCGTCGAAGTCGAAAAGCACCACCACGAGGTGGCGCCGTCCCAGCATGAGCTCGGCATCAAGTTCAGCACGCTGGTGAAGACCGCCGACAACATGCAGCTGTACAAGTACGTGGTCCACAATGTGGCCGCCTCGTACGGCAAGACGGCGACCTTCATGCCGAAGCCGGTCTACGGCGACAACGGCTCGGGCATGCACTGCCACCAGTCGATCTGGAAGAACGGCAAGCCCCTGTTCGCGGGCGAGCTCTACGCCGGCCTGTCCGAACTGGCGCTGTTCTACATCGGCGGCATCATCAAGCACGCCAAGGCGCTGAACGCCTTCACCAACCCGATCACCAACAGCTACAAGCGCCTGGTGCCGGGCTACGAGGCGCCGGTGCTGCTGGCCTACTCGGCCCGCAACCGCTCGGCGTCCTGCCGCATCCCCTACTCGCCGAGCCCCAAGGGCAAGCGCGTCGAGGTGCGGTTCCCCGACCCGGCCGCCAACCCCTACCTGGCCTTCGCCGCCATGCTGATGGCCGGTCTGGACGGCATCCAGAACAAGATCCATCCCGGCGACGCGATGGACAAGAACCTCTACGACCTGCCGCCGGAAGAACTGGCCGAAGTCCCGACGGTCTGTGGCTCGCTGCGCGAGGCACTCGAGTCGCTGCGCGCCGACAACGCCTTCCTGCGCAAGGGCGATGTCTTCACGCAGGACATGATCGACTCGTACATCGAGCTGAAGATGGAAGAGGTCATGGCGTACGACACCATGCCCCACCCCATCGAGTGGAAGATGTACTACTCGGTGTGATGTGAACCGTTGCCTCACCCGGGAACCAGGACCATCGGATGGTCCTGGTTCACCGTGAGGCCGCCCCATCAAAGGAGACCCCCGCCGGGCAGCCGGCGGGGGTCTCTTGTTGCGGGCATCCAGGGGATCGCAACGGGCGGGACGTTGTTCGGGGCACCGGCACAGCGCTCCCGGCACCCGCCGCGACAGAGAGGTTGCTGGCCCCTCCTTACCCGCCCCTGGAGGCGGGAGGCATTTTCAGGCCATCCTTGCCATAGACCAGGATCTGCGCATTGCCGCAGGGGACCACGTTGGACGGTTCGCCCGCGACCGAGAGAAGGTGCCCCCGGTCGATCGCCGCCGGTCCCGGCTCGACGATGGCAAAGTCGTAGGCCTGCGCATAGCGGCGGGAGTTGCTGATCCAAGGCATCGGCTCGAGAGCGCCGACGTACTGGGACACGACGACGCCCTCGCGGGAGAAGACGAGGATCGGTTTGGCGTGCCAGTACTGGGCCAGACCGTTACGCAGGCCAGTCTCCGCGGCGAGTCGATCAACGCACTGCACGATCTCCGGATACCAGGCCGATCGGATCTCCGCCCCGTACGGGATGCGCGACGCAAGGAGCGGCACCGTGGAGAGCAAGGCCGCAGCGGCGATGACCGTGGCCGTTTTGGCCCGCCCCCCCAGATCCAACATCGTGGATAGCACCGGAAGAAGAAGGATCGGCGCCGTCAACATCGGGATCATGTAGCGGTCGGTGACCGGAAGGTTCGTCATCAGCAGCAGGACGGCAACCGACGCGGCCGCGCTGGCGCTCGCAAGAGCGACCAGGAGGAGAAGGGGAGCACCAATGCGCACCGACCCGGCTGCCTGCAGGCGCCTCTGGAAGCCAAGGACGGCCAGGCAAACCGCGTAAAAGACGATTGCCATCGCCGCGGCAGCCGGTACGGCCACGGCGAAATCCCTCAGGATACCGGCCAGGGCAACCGCATTCCCGCCAAGCGCCTCGACGCCCAATTTCACATTGTAAGCGGTCTTGTTGTGAATGACGAAGCGCGCCAGCACGAAACCGATGCCCGTCCCCACGATGCAGGCCATGCCGATCGAGACGGCCCTGTGCAGGGGGAGCGCACGCCGGATCCAAAGGTACACGGCGGCTGCAATGGAGGGCGCCGTGAATTGGACCACGAAAAGCCGGTCGGAAAGGGTGGTGAGGGCCACCAGGACCGCCAGGAGCACCCAGCAGAGGAAATGTCGAAGGCCGGCAGCATGCAGTAGCCTGAGCATTAGGAGGTAGCCGGCAATCCACCCGATGAAGGCCCCGTAATGAAAGCCGCTGACCAGCGCGTAGGAGAGAGGGGGGACTCCCGTGGCGAGGAAAAACAGGTAGAGGGATATGGTCGCTCCCGTAATGAGCGCCGCGTTTACCAAGCGATAGAAGGATGCGAAAACCAGAAACAGCAGAATTGCCGTTACTAGGATCTGAAAACAAAAGAATATAGGCACCGCATGATACGGGTCACTGTTTGAAATATAAGAAATCAAATAAAGTGGCATGTCCGGAAAGAAGTACGGGGCCGGGGTGAGGTGCCAGTCTTTCCACGCACTTGAGCCGAAAACAACGTCACGGAAGAGCTCGGGAAGATAGAGGGCATCCGCGTTGAAAAAGAAATACATGACAAATTCTTGAGCATAATACCGATACACCAGCACCAAGAGGCCCAGACCAACCACCGTTGCCGACGCGGCGATGCAGAGCGCCAAGTACCATTGCCCCGTTTGGACGCTGGAAGGAGAAGCGATCGGTTCGCGCATTATCGGGGCCGCAAGTCGATGTGTTGGAGGGTTGCCCTTCGGCCGACCCGGCACGGGGCGGACCATATGACACCTGCATTTCAACTTCTATTATGCGGTCCACTCCGGTCGCGCGGTCGAGCTCCACGCGCCCGAACCGGGGATCGCCACCTGTCACCTTTTGGTTTCAACCCGCGTCACGCCCACCCGCACGCCGAACGATCCAATTGCCATCATCGAGTGCGCAACGCTATAGGGCACCTCGGGGAGAGAACTCGGCAGTGCAGACGAACGAATTCCGGAAGCACGACTTGGGACGACAACCTCGGGGAGAATCGTGGGTGGGCGCGGGGAGTCCCGCGGCCGAGATGCCGCACCGTGGCATTCCGCTTGTTGTTGACCTGGACGGCACCCTCCTGAAGACGGACCTCCTCTACGAGGCGATATTCGTCCTGCTGGCGACGCGTCCCTTCACCGTTTTGCGGATGCCGAAATGGCTCGCCGGAGGCAAGGCGGCGTTCAAGGCGCAATTGGCCGACGCGGTCCTGCTCGATCTGCCTACGCTTCCGGTGGATGAGGGCGTGCTCACCCTCGTTCGCGAGGCGAAGGCCGAAGGACGCCGGGTCTATCTGGCGTCGGCCTCCGATCGCCGCTACGTCGAGGCTTTCGCGGAGCACACGGGCCTGTTCGACGGCGTCTTCGCGTCCGATGGACGAACCAATCTGGCGGCCGGGAACAAGGCCCGTGTTCTGGTGGAGGCGTTCGGCGAGAAGGGGTTCGATTACGTCGGCAATTCGAATGCCGACCTGCCGGTGTGGGAGAAGGCGCACACCGCCTTCGTGGCCAATGCCCCCACTCCGGTGGTGCGCGCGGCGCGGCGCTGCGCCACGGATGTGCGGGTGGTCAGCGACGCGGGACCGCATCCCAAGGACTATCTTCGCGCCATGCGTGTGCATCAGTGGTTGAAGAACCTGTTGATCCTGGTGCCGGGGCTTGCGGCGCACGTTTTCACCCTCGAAGCGCTTGCCACGACGTTGCTGGCTTTCCTCAGCTTCAGCCTGTGCGCGTCCAGCGTCTATCTGTTGAACGACCTTCTCGACCTCCGGAGCGATCGGCAGCACACCACGAAGCGGCGACGTCCGTTCGCATCGGGCGCCGTTCCGGTTCTGCATGGGATGCTGCTGTTCCCGGCCTTGCTGGGAGCCTCCCTGGTTCTGGGGCTGCAGGTATCGCGGGAGTTCATTGCGGTTCTCGGCGTCTACTATGCCCTCACGCTGGCGTATTCGTTCTCGCTGAAGCGCGGGCTGATCATCGATGTGGTGACGCTGGCCTGCCTGTACGGAATCCGGTTGGTGGCTGGAAGCGTGGCCCTTTCGGTTCCCTTGTCGGAGTGGCTGGTCGCCTTCTCGGTGTTCGTGTTCCTCTCCCTCGCCCTGGTCAAACGGGCGACCGAGTTGGTGGGCGTCATCAACCAAGACGGCAGCGCCCTGGGAAGTCGGGCCTACCGGGTCGGCGATCTTCCTGTGATCGAGATGCTGGCGGCGTCCAGCGGCTTTGTCTCGGTTCTCGTCCTGGCGCTCTATATCAACAGTTCCGAGGTGATGACGCTGTACCAACAGCCGAAGCTCCTGTGGCTTTGCTGTTTGGTCATGATCTATTGGCTGTGCCGGGTCCTGCTCCTGACCCGTCGCGGGCAAATGAACGATGACCCCGTCGTTTTCGCGGCCACCGACCGGGTCAGCCTGTTGTGCGGTGGCTTGATGGCGGCGGCTCTGCTGGGGGCGACGCTGTAATGGAATCAACCGTCATGGCGCCGCGACCCGGGTCGAAATTGACCAGGTCGCAGTTGGCGATCCGCTACGCCGCCTTCGCAGTGGTGGCGACGGCGCTGAACCTTCTGGCCCAAATGGGAGTGTTCGCGGTCTACAGCGGACCCTATGCCCTTTACGGGGCCCTGGCCTTGGGCACGCTGGTCGGGTTGGTCGTCAAATACGTCCTGGACAAGCATTGGATCTTTCACGACCGATCCACCGGGCTTGGGACGCATGCACGCAAGTTCTCGCTCTACACGCTGTTCGGCCTTCTGACGACGGTGGTCTTCTGGGGCACGGAATTGGCCTTCGACGCGCTGGCGGGGGGATATTGGCGCTATGTCGGCGGCGCGCTGGGCCTGGCGGTCGGGTACATGACGAAGTACCGCCTGGACCGGCGCTTCGTTTTCGGAGCCGCCGCATGAGGCTGTCGGGGTGGGGCCGTTTCCCGCGTATCGAATGCCGCACGGTGACCGCCCGCACCACGGAGGACGCGGTTCGCGCCGTCGGCGGCGCCCATGGGCTGATCGCGCGCGGCAACGGCCGATCCTACGGGGATGCCGCCCTGAACCCCCACCGCACCCTGTGCATGCGGGGAATGGACCGGATGTTGGCGTTCGACCCGGAGACCGGGGTGCTGACATGCGAGGCGGGCGTCCTGCTGGCCGACATCCTGGATGTGTTTGTTCCGCGCGGCTGGTTCCCCCCCGTGACCCCGGGCACCAAGCTGGTGACGGTGGGCGGCATGATCGCCGCCGACGTGCATGGCAAGAACCATCACAAGGCCGGTTCCTTCGGCGACCACGTGGTCGGCCTTGACCTGCTCATGGCCGACGGCCGGATCGTCACCTGCGGCCCCGACCAGAGGCCGGACCTGTTCCATGCCACCCGTGGCGGCATGGGCCTGACGGGTGTGATCCTGCGCGCCAGCGTCCGCCTGATCCCCATTGAAACCGCGTACATCCGGCAGGAGACCCTGCGGGCCAACGATCTCGACGAGATCATGGGCCTGTTCGAGGCCTCCGCCGGCTGGACCTATTCGGTCGCGTGGATCGATTGCCTGGCCCGCGGCGCCCGGCTTGGTCGAAGCGTCCTGTACCGGGGCGAGCACGCCCGCGCCGACGACCTGCCCCCCGACATGCGCGCCGACCCGATGTCGGTTAAGCGCAAGCGATCCCTCACGGTGCCCCTCGACCTCCCGGGCTTCACGCTGAACCGTTGGACGGTCGGTGCCTTCAACGAACTGTATTGGCGCCGCGGCGTGCCGCGCGAAACGTTGGTCGACTACGACACCTTCTTCTATCCCTTGGACGCCATCCTCGAGTGGAACCGCATCTACGGCCGGTCCGGGTTCGTGCAATACCAGTGCGTTCTTCCCAAGGCGGCCAGTGCGGCGGGTCTCCGGTCGCTCCTGCAAACCATCGCGGCGGCCGGCAACGCGTCGTTCCTGGCGGTGCTCAAGCTGTTCGGGTCCCAGGAAGGCATGATGTCCTTCCCCATGGAGGGGTACACCCTGGCCCTGGACTTCCCGGCAAGCAGTGCGACCATGGGCTTGCTGCTCGATCTCGACGCCATCGTCGCCGACCATGGTGGGCGTTTGTACCTGGCCAAGGACGCCCGGATGGGTGCGTCCATGCTCCGTCGCGGCTACCCGGCCATCGACCGCTTCCAGGCGCTTCGCGCGGCCGCCGGTCTCGATCAAGTGTTCCGTTCCGCCCAGTCAGAGAGGCTCGGCCTATGAGTGGATCCCCCTCCGGATCGGTGTTGATCCTGGGTGCGACCTCCGACATCGCCCGTGCGGTCGCCCGCCGGTATGCCCAGGCCGGGCGGCCCCTGGTGCTGGCCGCCCGCAATCCGGAACACCTGGAAGCCGACGCCGCCGACCTGACGTTGCGCTCGGGTGTCGAGGTGCGTCTGGTCGCCTTCGATGTGCTCGACACCGCCGGGCACGCGGATTTCCTGGACCGGCTGGGCGATCTTCCGGCGACGGTCGTCTGCGTCGTCGGCCTTCTGGGCAGCCAGCCGGAGGCGCAGCGCGACTTCGACGCCGCCCGGCGCGTGCTGGACACCAACCTGACCGGCCCGGTCAGCATCCTGGGCGAAGTGGCCAATCGGATGGAGCGGCGGGGGCTGGGCACCATCATCGGCATCAGTTCGGTCGCGGGGGATCGCGGGAGGGCCAGCAACTACGTCTATGGTGCCGCCAAGGCCGGCTTCACGGCCTTCCTCTCGGGGCTGCGCAACCGCTTGCACAGGAGCGGCGTCCATGTCGTGACCGTCAAGCCCGGCTTCGTTCGCACGCGCATGACGGAAGGGATGAAACTCCCTTCCCTGCTGACCGCCGGGCCGGACGAGGTTGCCCGCGCCATCCTCGCGGCGGAGGCGAGCGGCCGGGACGTGGCCTACGTCCGCCCCGTGTGGCGCGTGGTCATGACGGCGATCCGGGTGCTTCCCGAAAGGCTGTTCAAGAAGACCAACCTCTGACCTGCCCCACGGTCGCCGGGGCCGTGGCGCACGACAAGCCCCCGCTGGCGCTCGACCGCATCACCCGCGCGCCGAACACGATGGCGGCCCACCGGCTGGTCCGGGTCGCCGCCTCGCTGAACCGTTTCGACGTGGCGGTGGACCCGCCCCTGGTGGACCTGCTGCTCGAGGCCTGCTTCGCTTCGTCCACGGCGCGGCTTCCAACCAGCACAGACGCTCCCGAGCAAGCGTAACAGGCGCTAGGCTCGATTTCGCGCACTGCCGGCGGGCGCTGCGGCAGCGGGCCATCGCGCCCCGGATCGCCCACCGCGGCGTGGAGGGCCGCGGACGCCTAGGTCGGCACCGCTGGGTGGTGGAGCGCACGCTGGCTTGGTTCGCCCGCTTCCGCTGCATCGCCGTCCGCTACGAGCGGCGCGCCGACATCTTCACCGCCTTCCACCACATCGCCGCCAGCCTTATCTGCTGGAAATTCGTCCAGAGATGGTTCTCTTAGGCGCCCTTAATCAAATTCAAAAATATTTTCCATTTCCAAGCCAGACGGCTCTCCACCTTCGATCCGATTAGTCTGATGAATCCAAAATCTTTTGACTGACCCATCAAAGAACCGCTCGTATTTTCCCTTAAGCTCTAATGGACGCCTGGTATATTGACTCCATGAAAAATCATCTCCATCTGGAAGCTGACCTTTATGATCATACGAGAACAACATACCCCTGCCAAGTTCACGTGAAAACAATGCCCCAGACTTAGATGACCTACTAAACGCATTAACCACACCAACCACAGTGGACACATCACTATCTTGAACACTTGACTCCATTTTACGAACACCATCTATATCCAGAGCAGAAATTGGATACATTTGATCTCCACGGGTTATAGCGAGATATTCCGAGCTCCTGCCAACCGGCCTAAACAGGTCTCTTGTAGATTTTGAAACAATGCTTCTCAAGACGTGAATTTCCGTCGCATGATCTTCAATATATTTATCAACATCACGCCTATGCGCATCTTCAATAGAACCATTACGATCCAATATTTTATTTTGCAACTTCAGTAGGTCATTTTGCTCCCTAAGAAGGCTTATAACTTGCTGCATTTCATCGTTTGGCTTAGGCAGCCAGGTATCAAGAATCCTTTCTAAAAATATTGGAAACGGTGAGCCTATCACTGTGCCCAACACACCTATAATAACCCCTTGTCGAAACGACCCATCTTCAGGAGGCTCGATATATACCTTTGCAACGCTTCTCGGCGCTTGGCTTATTATTTTTCCGGTTTGATAATAATGACCCAGTATGGAGAATAATCTGGCAGCACCAAGCATGGATGTCGAGGCATCGTATAGGTCAAGCCGACCATAGCTCGCCATCCGCCCGTCAAAAATAAGGGTAATACGCTCGTCCATAGCGCCCACTCCGCAAGCCAGACCCGAAGTTGTATACTAAAATTTAATCGCCATTTCTACGGACTTGACTCTGACCTGCTCCCGATCGTGTGCCCAGTCAGAGGTGGAGTCCTGTGGCTTCATGCTGGGTTGTTGATGGGATCGCAACGGGTGGGGCTCTGCCAACCCAGCCCGGAGTGCGACCTTACCGTGTTGTATTCCTCAGCCCAGGCGGCCAAAACCGCCCGGTCGTCGTGCAGGCTGGTGAACAGCGTCTCGTTCAGGCCCGCAGGCGACCGTTGAAGCTCTCCACAAAGGCGTTCCGGGTCGGCTTGCCGGGCTGGATGTCATGCCAATCCACCTGCCGCTCCTTCGACCAGCGCAGGATCCCCGTCGAGGTCAGCTCGGTGCCGTTGCCGCTGACCACCCAGGCCTGCCGGGCCACCAGGGCGTCCAGCTCGCGCGCGGTGGTGGATGGTCCGGCGCACCGCGCCGGGAATGAGGCGTGCCCGCCGCTTACTCAGCCCGAAGGTGCTCCGGGCAGGAGCGATGGCTGCTCGCATGATGCCGGGCGTCGCGACCTTTTTTTGCGGTGATTTCCTTCAGCACGGCGTTGTCGAGCATGGCTTTGGCCAGCAGCTTCTTCAACTGGGCGTTCTCGTCCACCAGTGCCCGCAGCCGCTTGGCCTCGGACACCTCCAAGCCGCCGTACGTCGACTTTCACTGGTTGAAGGTGGCCTGCGAGATACCATGGCGGCGGACCTCGGCGGTCTTCTGCCCCGCTTCCTGCTCCCGCAAGGTCCCAATGATCTTCTCCTCGCTGAACCGGCTTTTCTTCATCCCTGGTCCTCCTGGTGGAGGACTCTACTTCAGCTTGGCGACATTCGAGGGGAGCAGGTCAAACTTGATGGCGGTACACTGGCCAACATGCGATCCAGGCCCACCTCGCGGCGACGATGGTTAACCTCTCAAGAGGCTGGCGGCGGCCCTGCTCACCGTGACCGCCTACGATCAAGCGACGCCCTTTTTCAATTGGCCTCGCTCAGCAACAACCATATGCAGGGACGAAAGGCGCACCGGAGGCGGCCCCTCAGCCGCCGTTCACCATGGTGTGCACCTTTGCGAGGAACGCATCGATGGCAATGGGCTTGCTGAGGAGCTCGGTGTTCGGCTTCAGCACGTCTCCGTCTATGGCCGCGTTATAAGCGTACCCGGTCAGGAACAGCACCTTCAGCTCGGGCCGCAGCGACCGGGCCATTTCGGCAAGCTGGCGGCCGTTGATGCCGGGAAGCCCGACATCGGTGGCCAACAGGTCGATCCGCTCCGACGAGGCGATTATCGAGAGCGCGGCGTTCCCGCCCTCCGCTTCCAGGACGGAGTAACCCTGCTCCTTGAGCGCATCCACCAGCAGCATCCGGACAATCGTCTCGTCCTCCACCACCAAAACCTTACCGCATCCCGGTGTCTGCAACGGGGCCTCGGACACACCACGCGGAAGCGCCTTTGTCTCCTCCCCCTGATAACGTGGCAGGTACAACGTCACCGAAGTTCCGCGGCCAACCTGACTATCGATGCGAACGTCCCCATTCGACTGGTGGACGAAGCCGTGAACTTGGCTCAGTCCCAAGCCCGTGCCCTGCCCTACCGGTTTGGTTGTAAAAAAGGGCTCGAAGGCCCGGTCGAGGACATCGGGCGACATCCCAATCCCGGTGTCGGTCACCGTGATCCGAACATAATCGCCGGGGGTCAGGCCGGGCAATTTTGGCGCGGGCGTCTCACCTATATGAGCGTTGGCGGTTACGATCGTCAGCCGACCGCCATCGGGCATGGCATCGCGCGCGTTGATTGCCAGATTGAGGAGAACACTCTCCAACTGGTTGCCATCCACCCAGGTGCACCACAGGCGCTGAGTGAGGTCCAGCTCCACCTGGATCATTTCG
Organism: Azospirillaceae bacterium; assembly: GCA_035645145.1. GTDB lineage: Bacteria > Pseudomonadota > Alphaproteobacteria > Azospirillales > Azospirillaceae > CANGXM01. Next base: position 24,202 of record DASQNC010000004.1, read on the forward strand.
CCGACCGACCGCTGGATCAGGTCGCGCATCCCGGTCACGAGTTCGTTGACGGCAACCTGTTCGGGCTTCAGCGACGACCGGCGGGAGAAGGCGAGCAGGCGCTGCGTCAGCCCAATGGCGCGGTTCACGGAAACCCGAGTGGCCGCAAGATATTTCTCAACGTCGGTCCGCCCCGCGGCGAGCCGCCGCTCGATTATCTCCAAGCTACCGCTGATGGCCTGCAACAGGTTGTTGAAATCGTGGGCGACACCGCCGGTCAGCTGACCGACCGCTTCCATCTTCTGCGCCTGGAAGAGAGCGGCACGCGCTTCGTCGAGGGCCTCTTGCGCCTGGCGCCGCTCGGTGATGTCGCGGGTGACCTTGCCGAAGCCGATCAGGTTGCCGAGGTCGTCGCGGATCGGATCGATGACGACGTTCGCCCAGAACCGAGTGCCGTCCCTGCGGACCCGCCATCCCTCCATCTCGAATCGACCTTCCCGCAGGGCGGTCGTCAGTGCCTGTCCCGGTATGCCGGCGGCCCGATCCTCCGCGGTGTAGAAGCAGGAGAAGTGCCGGCCAACAATCTGGTCGGCCGTGTAGCCCTTCATGCGCTGGGCACCGGCGTTCCAGTTGGTGACATGCCCGGTGGTGTCGAGCATGAAGATGGCATAGTCGGTCACGCCCTGGACCAGGAGACGGAACCGCTCCTCGCTTTGCCGCAGCGCTTCCAGTGCGATTTTGCGTTCCGTGATGTCGCGGGTGACCTTGCCGAAACCGATCAGGTTGCCGAGCTCGTCGCGGATCGGATCGATGACGACGCTCGCCCAGAACCGGGTGCCGTCCTTGCGGACCCGCCATCCTTCCGCCTCGAACTTTCCGTCCGCGCGAGCCGTGGCAAGCGCCCTCTGTGGCACACCCGCCGCTCGGTCTTCTTCGGTATAGAAGCGGGAAAAATGCTGGCCGATGATTTCCTGCGCGGTGTAACCCTTGAACCGCTGCGCCCCCGCGTTCCAACTGACCACGACTCCGTGCGTATCGAGCATGTAGATGGCGTAATCGCGAACGCCATCTACGAGCAGTTGGAATCGCCGCTCACCAGATAGTAGCTCAGAGCCAACCCTGGTTGGCAGCCCGCTCATTATAACAAGTTCCCAATGTAGATCGAAGGAGGGGGTGATATTTCATCCGTGGGGATAGGAAGGTCAACGCCAATCGGCTTGATCGGCCAATTATCCTATGCCACCCCGCCAAAGGTACTAGACACTGGTGCATTGCTGACAGGGCATTTCGAACGACCGGGCAAAAGTCCTCATTTTTTATCTGGACATTCCTTTGAATTTACCCGGCGCGGCGCGTTCCAGCCTAATGAGCAGGACTTAGTCCTCCATGACTTGGATTCTGTACACGCCTCGTGTCCCATGAATAAAATTAAACACTTTCGCACCTCCGTTGCTCCGCCATGACCCATGTCCCGTGTTCCCGTGGGCAAATGCCTGGGATTCGCGCAAAGACCCAACCACTTGATCAACGCCAGTCGGTCACTTGGAAGATGCCCTCCCCGATGTGACCACGCCACGGGGCGAAGGTGGAAGATTTCACCTGGTCTCTCTGGGACAGGTCGCGGCGGCCCAAACCATTTGGCCCAGGCGGGAATGTGGCCGACCATCGACAGCATTTCTTCGTTCGTGGCGGCCCCGCCAAAGGGCATCGACATCATGACCGCAGGCCGCATGGCCTTGTCGACGGTTGTGGAACGACGGCCATGACCAATCCAGACCCCGGGATGCGCAGCTGTGTCAGCCGGCGCAGCGTTCCCGCAAGGTTGCATTCACCTATCTGACGTATCAGGCGCGAGTCTCCTCCATACGAGCGCTTGTTCACATCCCCCCCCCGCGACGCAGGCAGGGGCAATAGCCTGGCGCACCCACGACCGCCATGCTTCCCCGCATTCCCTTTTTTGCCATAAGCCACTGTTTCCAAATAACTTTACCGACCCGGACGGGATGGAAATCCCGTGCTTGGGTCCAGGTTCGACCGGCCGGCGGCTCCGGCTTCGATGACCGCGGCGCTGAAATATTCCGGTTTTCCGGGTAAGCCGCTGTAGGCTCAAAACCATATACACGTGGGGAAAGCATGGCCGCACGACAGCCGAAATCCAGGTTCCGCCAATCGCTGCTGGCAGCGTCCGCCCTGGTTCTGGCCTTCGCCGCGGGCCCGGCCGCCGCGGCCGGCGAACCCGAGGCGAAGGAGGTGGCGCGAGCCAACAATTGCCCGCCCGGCAAGGTCGAAGTGCTGCGCCAACTCCCCGGCCCGACCGGTTCCACGCTCTTCAAGGTGAACTGTACCGGCGGATCCATGCGCGACATGTTCGTGCGCGTGGAGTGCCGCGGCAACAACTGCACCTTGCTGCGCTGAGACGCGGATGGGATCCGGCGGACCGGTGCAACGGATCCCCGGCCCGTCGGCAGCGCTGATCCTCGCCACATCCCTCGGCCTTACCGCCTGCGGCGGCGAGATGATGCTCGCCTCCATGGGTTTCACCGCCCTTAGCCTGGTGGAAACGAACAAGACACCGACCGACCACGGCCTGTCGGCGCTGCTCGACCAGGAATGCAGCACCATCCATACCCTCAAGGGTGAGGCGTATTGCCGGGACAAGATCGATCCGGCCAAGGGCGCCCCGGACGAGCCGGCACTTCCCGCCGCGCCCCCCGCTCCTGCCGCAATCCCGACAGTCCCGTCCCCGACGGTTCCACCGCTGGCCGCCCCGCCGGCGACGGTCTTCTGCCATCGCACCCACGGCCGGGAGGAATGCGTCGCGCGCCCCACGCGCACCGCCACGGCGATGGACGGCCGCGCCGCCGGCACGATGCCGGCCGTGGTTCATGTGCCGGCGCGCAACCCCAGGCGCGCCGCCTCAAGCCGTCATTGACCCCGCCGGCGGGCGTGTACCGCCGCAAGCGCCCGCAGCGCCGCCGCATGTCCGCGCCCGGCTTCGGGCGGTGGGGACGACGGTACGCCCAATCCGAAACGCGGCGCGTCCCGGTCCACCAGATCCGCCAGCGGATCGACCGGTGCCCGCGTGGCCGCCGGCCTGGACGCGGCGAACGTCCCACGGACGGATTGGGGGGCGGGCTCCGGGACGGTGGGGGACGGGTCCGCCGACCGGGTCGCGCGTTCCAGCAGCGATCCCACGAGCGCCGGCAGCGTGGTCCGGGTCAACCCCAGCAGCAGGCGCTGATCCTTTTCCGCCCAGTCGATCAGGATGCGCTGTGCGATGCCGCGCCTGCCATTGGCGGCGGCCAGCGCCGCCCGCACCTTGCCGACGACATAGGAGTCCATGGGTCCGAACCGTCCTTCCCGTCGTTGCCGTCAGGCGGCCGTGGGCCGCCGCCGCAGCATGAGCCAGGACTTCATCTGCAACACAGGCTGGCCGTCGTCGTCAAACATCTCGCTCACGGTCAGCACGGCCCCACGGTCGGGTTTGGACGTCGAGGGTTTGACCTCCTTGATGGTCACCCGCCCGGACAGCCGTTGACCGGGCCGCACGGGTCGGAGCCAACGCAGCTCGTCGAGGCCTGGCGAGCCGAGACTCGCCGCTTTGGATAGAAGCCCATCGACCATCATTCGCATGAACAGCGCGCAGGTGTGCCAGCCGCTCGCCACGAGACCGCCGAACGGAGTCGCCCGTCCGGCCTCCTCGTCCAGGTGGAAAGGCTGGGGGTCGAAAGCCTCCGCGAAGGCGATGATCTCCTCCCGGGAAGGTTGGACGCTGCCGCACTCGAACACTTGGCCCGGCTTGAAATCCTCGAAGTGCAGCATCGGCGATCCCCTCGAACCCGCGACCCTGGAAAAGACCTTTCCAGCTTTCTGGCCCCCCTCTCCGACGTCAAGCGCCTCGCCTCCATTGCGTGTCGGCGCTATCCTTAAAGGCATGATCATCGAGATCTACGCCGACTTTATCTGCCCTTGGTGCTACATCGGACGGCACCGGCTGCGCCGCGCGCTCGAGATGCGGCCGAATGCCCGGTTCGATCTGCGCTGGCGGGCGTTCCAGCTCAACCCCGACATGCCGCCCGCGGGCACCGACAGCGCATCGCACATGGCGAGCAAGTTCGGCAGCCTCGAACGGGCGCTCCAGATGTATTCCACGGTCGCCGAGGCCGCGGCGCACGACAAGCTTCCGCTGGCACTCGACCGCATCACCCGGACCCCGAACACGATGGCGGCCCACCGGCTGGTCCAGTTCGCCGCCTCGCTCAACCGTCCGGACGTGGCGGTGGACCGTCTGGTGGACCTTCTGTTCGAGGCCTACTTCGTCCATGGCGAGGACATCGGCGATCCCGCCGTCCTGATCGACCGTGCGCAGATGGTGGGGCTGGATCCGATCGAGGTGGGCGCATTCCTGGCGACCGAGGATGGCGTCGCAGCGGTCCGCACCAGCGATGTGGTCGCCCGGCAGGTCGGCATCCAGGCGGTGCCGTTCTTCGTGCTGAACCGCCGCTATGGCGTGGCCGGCGCGCAGGAGCCGGACGCCATCCTGCCGTTACTGGACGTGGCCGCCGCCGAAGCGGCCTGAAAGCGCCCCGACGGCAACGCGCCCCTTCCCCGCCCCACGCTTATGCCGGGGCCGGCCCTTGCGGGATCAGGCAACGATGTGCGCCAGATCCCGCATCAGGCGGTGGACACCCTTCACCCGCGGCTTGGCGTCCTCCCAGACCCGGATGCTGACCAGCTTGTGGTCCGGGCGCAGCTTCAGGGTGCCCGCCTGCTGTTGCAGGTACGCCATCAGCTTGTCCGGCCGCTCGAACCGGTTGTTGCGGAACGACAGGACGGCGCCCTTCGGGCCGGCGTCCACCCGTTCCACCCCGGCCTGCCGGCAAAGCTGCTTGATCGCCATGACCTCCAGCAGATTGTCGACCTCCTCGGGCAGGGGGCCGAAGCGGTCGATCAACTCGGCGGCGAAGGCCTCGATCTCCTGGACGTCGGCAAGGTCCGAAATGCGCCGGTACAGGCCCAGGCGCACGTTCAGGTCCTGGACATAGGTTTCGGGGATCAGCACCGGCATACCCAGGTTGATCTGCGGCGTCCAGCGTTCGTCCCCGTCCGCCGCAATGCCGCCGCCGGCGCGGGCGGCCGCCACCGCTTCCTCCAGCAGGTGCTGGTACAGCTCGACGCCGACCTCCTTGATGTGGCCGGACTGTTCCTCGCCCAGCAGGTTGCCGGCGCCACGGATGTCCATGTCGTGGCTGGCGAGCTGGAAACCCGCCCCCAGGCTGTCCAGCGTCTCGATCACGCGCAGGCGCTGCTGCGCCGTCTGCGACAGCACCGTGCGCGGCGCGTAGGTCAGGTAGGCGTAGCCGCGGACCTTGGCCCGCCCGATGCGCCCGCGTAGCTGGTACAGGCCGGCCAGGCCGAACAGGTCCGCCCGGTGGATCACCAGCGTGTTGGCGCGCGGGATGTCCAGGCCGGACTCGACGATGTTGGTCGACAGCAGGATATCGTATTCGCCCTGGTCGAAGGCGGTCATCACGTCGTCCAGCGCCGAGGGCGCCATCTGTCCGTGGGCGACCACGAACTTCAGCTCGGGCACCAGCTCGCGCAGGCGCTCGGCCACGCGGGCCAGATCCTCGATCCGCGGGCAGACGTAGAAGCTCTGCCCGCCCCGGTAATGCTCGCGCATCAGCGCTTCGCGGACCACCACCGGATCGTAGGGCAGGACGAATGTGCGGACCGCCAGGCGGTCCACCGGGGGTGTCGCGATCAACGACAGCTCGCGCACGCCGGCCAACGCCATCTGCAAGGTGCGCGGGATCGGCGTCGCGGTCAGCGTCAGCACATGGACGTCGGTGCGCAGATCCTTCAACCGCTCCTTCTGCTTGACGCCGAAGTGCTGCTCCTCGTCCACGATGACGACACCCAGGCGGGCGAACTGGATGGTCTTGGACAGGAGCGCGTGGGTGCCGACCACGATGTCGACGGTGCCGTCGGCCAGCCCCGCCTTGACCTGGTTCGCCTCCTTCGCCGTCACGAGGCGCGAGAGCTGCGCCACCTTCAACGGCAGCCCTTTGAAGCGGGTGGAGAAGTTCCGGTAGTGCTGGCGCGCGAGCAGCGTGGTGGGCACCACGACCGCCACCTGCATCCCCGTCATGGCGGCGACGAAGGCCGCGCGCATGGCCACCTCGGTCTTGCCGAAGCCGACGTCGCCGCACACCAGCCGGTCCATGGGCCGGCCGCTGGACAGGTCGTCCAGCACCTCCTCGATCGCCTTGAGCTGGTCCTCGGTCTCGGCATAGGGGAAGCGCGCGGCGAATTCCTGGTACAGGCCTTCGGGCGCCGCCACCTCGGGCGCGGTCCGCACCTCGCGCTCGGCGGCGATGCGGATGAGCGCTTCCGCCATGTCCTTCAGGCGCTTCTTGACCTTCGCCTTGCGCGCCTGCCAGCCGGTGCCGCCCAGCTTGTCGAGCTGCGCGCCCACTTCCTGCGAGCCGTAGCGGGACAGGAGCTCCAGGTTCTCGACCGGCAGGTAGAGCTTGTCCCCACCCTCGTAGATGATGCGCAGGCAGTCGTGCGGCGCGCCTGAGACCACCAGGGTTTCCAGCCCGTCGTAGCGGCCGATCCCGTGGTCGATGTGGACCACGAAATCCCCTTCGTTCAGGGTCGAAAGCTCGCTGATGAAGTTGGCCGCGCGCCGCTTCTTCTTCTGCGGCCGGGCCAGCCGGTCGCCCAGGATGTCCTGCTCGGTGATGACCACCAGGTCGGGGCTGGCGAAACCGGTCTCCACCCCGAGGACCACCATGCCCGCCATGCCCGCCGGCAGCTTGCGCAGGTCGTCCATGGACTCGGCCGGCAGGAGCCGGTCGATGCCGTGGGACTGCATGACCGATTGCAGGCGGTCGCGCGACCCTGCGCTGTAGGCGGCGACCGCCACCCGGCGCCCCTCGGCCAGCAGGGTGGTGATGTGCGCGTTCACCACCTCGAAGACGTTCACGTCGGGCCGGGTGCGGGCTTCCGCGAAGTCCGCGCCGCGGCGCCCCTCGGCATCGAACCCGCCCGATCCCTCGGCCGGCGCGAAGGGCGACAGCAGGCCGAGCGGGCGGGTGGCCAGGACGCCTTCGAACTCCTCGGCCGCCAGAAACAGCATGTGCGGCGGCAAGGGCTTGTAGACCGGAACGTTCGCCTTCTTCTCCACCGCCTGCATCGACCGGCGGGCCTCGTGGAAGTCGGCGATCTGCGCCAGCCGGGACTCCGCCGCCGCCTCGACCTGGTCGTCCAGGGTCACCGGGGCGTCGGGCAGATAGTCGAACAGCGTTTCCAGCCGCTCGTGGAACAGGGGGAGCCAGTGCTCCATCCCCGCATAGCGGCGGCCGCTGGAGACGGCCTCGTACAGCGGGTCCTCGTCCAGGACCGCCCCGAAATGCTCGCGGTAGCCGGCGCGGAACCGGGCGATGGAGGCGTCGTCCAGCGACAGCTCCGCCATCGGGCGCAGGTCGATCCCCTCCCGCGTCTCGGTCGTGCGCTGCGACATGGGATCGAAGGCGCGCACCTTTTCCAGCTCGTCGCCGAACAGGTCCAGGCGCAACGGCTCCTCCGTGCCCGGCGGGAACAGGTCGATGATGCCGCCGCGCACCGCGTACTCGCCGGTGTCGCGCACGGTGCCGGTTCGCAGGAAGCCGTTGGTCTCGAGCCAGAGGACGAGCTTGTCCGTGTCCACCGCGTTCCCCGGCGCGGCGGCGAAGCTCTCGGACGCCATGCGGGCGCGGGGCGGAATGCGCTGAACGGCGGCGTTCACGGTGGTGGACAGGATGCGGGGCCGCTCCTCCGAGGTGCGCGAGCGGGCGAGCCGCGCCAGCGCCGTCATGCGCTGGGCCATGGTTCCGGCGTTCGGCGAGGTGCGGTCGTAGGGCTGGCAATCCCAGGCCGGGAAGGCGAGCACCTCAATCTCAGGCGCGACGAACCCGAGCGCGTTCTGAAGAAGCTGCTGCCGCTGCCCGTCGCGGGCGACCTGGACGAGGACGGCGGGTCCCTCGATGGCGCCCTTCAGCGCCCGCCCGAGGTCGGCGACTACGAGGGCGTCGAAGCCGTCCGGCACGCTGGCGAGGGTGAGCGACTGCTCCCTCTTGAGGGCGTCGAGGGCGCGGAGGAGCGCTTTCGTCATGGGGTCACGCGTACGGATCGGAGAAGAACGGGGACCGAAGGCTTCAGCCGTAGAGGGCGGCGTCGTGGGTGTGGAATGCCTTGAGGCGGCGCAGAACCGGGCTGTCGTCTTTCGAGGGCGTGGCGAGCTCGCCGGTGATCCAGCGATACAGGTCGGCGTCGGGCACCTCGATCAGGCGCTCGAAGGCCAAGAGGTCGTCGTCGGACATGGTGCCGATCTCGGCATCCGCGAAGCGGCCCATGAGAAGGTCCATCTCCCGCAGGCCCCGGTGCCAGGACCGGAACAGGATGCGGCGGCGGCGAACGTCGAGATCGGCGCTCGTGCGGGTCGAGCCGGTCATGGGAGCTCCGGGCGGTTCAGGGCTTGTGGGGCCGCGCGGCCGTCGCGGCACGGCTCCCTCCAGGCTATATAGACGGG
>DASQNC010000005.1 GCA_035645145.1 Azospirillaceae bacterium
TGCGGTGTCTCCCAGGAAAAGCCGGCGCTCGGCATCGCGTCGGCGGGTGAGGCCCGGCAGCACCCGGCCGCCGGACCGGTTCCAGCGCGCGAACTCCGCGGCCGCGCCCTGGCGGTCCCCGGCGTTCAGCTTGCGCAGAAGCGTGGAGGCGTGGAGGCGGCCGGGCCCGACGTTGAAGGCGAACGAGGTCAAGGCCGCCAGCTCGTGCGGTTCGAGAGCCACCGCCGCCCTGTCGAGCACGGCGGAGGCGAACCGCCGCAGGTCGGCGTCCAGGCGGGCGTCGGCCTGCGCCTGCGTCCACACCGTGCCCTCGCGGATGTCCGGCCCGGTGGCGCCGTAGCCGACGGTCCACACGCCGGCCGGGCAGCGGTAGGCGGCGAGCCGGCCGCCCTCGAACCCGGCCACCAGCGGTCGGGCCAGCGTCACGGCGTCGGCGAGCGGCGCCCTCACCGCGGCCCCTCGCCGGTCAGGTAGCCGGTCTTGTAGGCGATGCCGGCCAGGATCACGACGAACAGCCACTTGGTGGTGGTCGCCACGATGGTCCTGCCGGCCTCGGACTTCAGCGACCGCCAGGCGCCGAGGACGCCGCGCAGTTCCAGCACGTCCTTGGCGGCGTCCTCGTCGTGCAGGCCGACCCGTTCCAGGGCACGCCTGGCCCCCTCCTCGGCGGCGTCGGCGAGCAGCGCGCGAAGCGCGGCATCGTCCAGGCGATCGGCCTGTCCGCGAACGGTCTGCATTCGACCCTCCATCAAAAGAAAAGCCCCGCCGGTCAGGGCAGGGCTGTGGTGAATGAAAAAGTCCCACTGCGTGATGGGCCCGTAGATCGATAGCGTTTCAGTGATTGGGCGGGACGACCACCCAGCCCGCACGGCGCAGGCGCGTGGACGCGAACTCCGCCCACGCCCAGACGCGCGGCGGTAGTGCTCCGGCCAGTCGCCGAGCGCCCGGTTGAGCCGGTCGATCCACACGATCCGGCGGACGCCGGCCACCCGCACGGCCGGATCGGGATCGTGCCCGGCGGCGGCGTAGCTCGCGCACGAGAGTGTTAACTTCCGCTCGCTCCCCTTATCGCGTTGACCCAACAGGAGCCGAGCGAGGCCAGCTTGGCCACGCGCTGGATTAACTCCGCCACCATATTAAGCCTCGATCCGGGCCGCCGCCCGGAACAGGTCGTCAAGCTGCGCGTCGGTGATGCCCAGCGCTGCCAAGCCGGTGACCAGGGCGCCTGTCCTGGTGAATTCGTTGGCGTATTCCCATGCTTGGAACGCGGCCCCACCCTGCGCCCGGACCGCACCATCAACCTGCTCGAACAGGTCCGCCGCCATGAACGCAGCGCGCGCCTGGAAATTCGTCACGGCCGTAGGCACCGGATCGGGACCGGCCTCCACAGGGACCGGTCGCCAACGCCCCGGATGCACTTCCTCGCAGAACGTCTCGTCCGCAACGATGACGTTCATGACGTTTCCCGCCTCGTCCAGGATTTCGTATTCCGACTGCATCACTCGATCTCCACAATGATGGCTCCCCCGCCGCCCGGAGCGCCATGAGCCGGAGCACCGGAGTGGTACCCGACGGCGCCGCCGCCGCCGGCACCAACCCCACCGGCCCCACCATTAATCCCAGACGCGTTGTTCCCGGCGGCCGCACCACCTCCCGCGAACGCACCGCCATTCCCACCAGAATACCCACCAAAGATCGCGCCGCCGCCTGCGCCGTCGCCGCCGGCAGCGACGTTGGTCGGCGACGCATTCCCATCCCACCCCGCACTACCGTTGCCGGCCAGGAAAAGCGGACCAGGATAGACACCACCGGTCACGGTGCCGCGGCCAGCCCCGCCCGCCCCCACCCCGCCACTGATATTCGGGGACGCCTCGGCGGATCCGCCGCCGCCGGTGGCGGTGCCCGCGGTCACCAGGACCGCATCCCCACTTTTGCCGCCGACGCCAGCGCCGCCCGTGGCGACCGAAATACCCGAATTGGTGTTCACGGTGGCGGCTCCGCTGGAGTAACCAACCCCGTAGACTCCGACGGCGCCGCCGCCCGTGGCGACCATGACGGCAGATGCCCCGGTGCCGTTCGACGTGGCGGCACCGGAACCACCCCCCTGAATATTGACGTCTCCGCCGGCCGCCGTCCCGCCTAGGGCGCCCGCTGTCGTACCGGCTGCCGTCCCGGAGCTGGCGTTCCCACCCTGGCCGCCGTCCGCCACCAGGTTGATGCCGCTGCCCACGAAGGAGGAGGCACCACCGGGCAGACCCGCAAGGCTCCCCACGGCAGTCGAGCCCGAAATATTGCGCGCCACGCCACCCGCACCAATCGTTAACGTGTACGATTGACCCGCCTGCACTTCGAACGTCTTGCGGCACAGCGCCCCAGCACCGCCGCCGGTCGCACGGCCGGACCCCTTCACGGCGGCACCGGACCCACCCGCCCCAGCGACGGTGATCCGCACGCGGCCGGACTTGGTCGCCGTCCATATGGCACTCTTGGTATAGACTCGCATTTCGGAGGGGATGAAGGGCGCTTTTGCCAATGCCGAAATGGCTTGCGCCACCCTTTGGGGCGTCATGAGCTTGGCCGCCTCGGCTCCGGCTTCCGCCTCGGCCTGAGTGGCAATGTCGGCCGCAATGGTCCGGTCGGCCGACAGGTCGCCACCTCCGACGAGGCCGGCCCCGGCGGCAACCGTCCGCGCCGACGGGACCGGTCCGCCGGCGAGACTGGCAGCGTGCGCTTGCGCCTCGGCGGCCCATCCCTTGGCGGATTTCGTCCCTGTGCCACCCGGCGCGCCCGCCCCCTCGGCCCACTGCTGCGCCTTGTCGCGGTGCTGCTGCGCGGCATCGCACGCTGCCTCCGCCCCCGTGCGGGCCGTCTGCGCAGCCGTCGCACTGCTGGCCGAAGCGGTGGCACTGTTGGTCGCTGTTGTCGCCGACCCTGCGGCGGCGGTCGCGCTGGCCGCCGTGCCCGACACCACCGATGCGGCGTAAGCCAGGAAGTCGGCCAGCATCGGCAGCAGGTGTCGCCGGTGCCCGCCGTTGCGCATGTCGCGCGCGGACGAGCCGTCGTCCGAATAGGTGTGCCCGTTGACGGTGACCTGGGTCATAGGACCTCCTCGAAGGAAAGCGGGACGGTGTCACGGCCGAACTCGGCATGGCCCAGCAGGCCGGGGTCGGCGTTGCGGGCCAGGAAGCATTCGCGCAGCCGGTGCACGGTGGCGTCGGGGTTGGGCAGGACCAGGAACGGCACGTCCAAATCGGCCCGGCACAGGTGCTCGAAGGCCCGCGCCATGGCATCGAAGGCTTCGGTGCGGAAGCGGAAGCCGTACTGCAGGCCGTAGTCGGGGAGGGGGCCAGTTGCCAGCCCCGCGCGACTTCCAGCAGGCTGAACGGACGGTACCGTAGGCCCGCGGCTTCGGCTGGCCCTTCAGGTTCGCTCCGCGCTCCAGGAGGGCGTTCGGTTTGGCCCTTCCTTCTCGTTCAGCCCGCATTCTGCTTGTGGGCATCTTAGAAGGTCAGGGTGCCTGCCCGGCCAGGATCCGGTCGGCGCGGCCGGGGGCGAGCAGGCCGATGGCCTCCATGTAGCGGGTCCCGTCCACCGTGCTGGGGTCGTCCAGGCGCACCTCCTGCGCGTCCTGCAGCAGGTCGAGGAAGTCGACCACCACCGGATCGCTGCTGGCGCGGATGGCGATGCGCTCGTCCGGCGTCAGCAGCAGCTTGAACCGCAGCCGGGTCAGCGGGCCGGGCGCGGGCTCCGGCGGCGGGGCCGGGTCGGGCCGCCGCGCGAAGGCGCCGTCGCGCCATTCGTAGCGGCCGGGCGCGAAGTCGGCGGGCACCAGGGCGGCGGCCACGCCCCGCACCTCGGTGATGCCGGCCGACCAGGGATAGCGGGCGTCCTCGGTGGTGACGCCCTCGGCGTCCTGCTCGGCGGTGTTCGCCAGCGCCACGATGGTGGGGCCGGCCAGGATCAGGAAGCGCAGGGTCATGATACGGGGAACTCCAGAATCAGCAGACGGACGCTATCGGTGGATGCCGTGGACCGGCTCAGGCCCAGGCCGACGACCGCCGCCTTGTTGGATGCGATCTCGACGGGCACCCGGATGGCCGGGTCCGCCGCGGTGGCCGCCCGGAAGTCGTTGAGCGAGAGCAGGCCCAGGAAGCGCGGCGCGCCGTGGGCGGGCCGGCGGTACAACCGGACGGCACTCGCAAACCCCGGCGTGGACGATGCAACGAACATCTGCACATAGGCGCCGAACACCCCGCCGGACAGGCCGAAGCGGGCGGTAGGCATTATCATGAGCGCGGCGTCGGGACCGGACAGCGTGCCCGTGACCGCCAGCCCCGTCCCGTCCACGGCCACGTTGAAGACCGAGGCCTCGTTGTCGAGGGTGCCGGCCTGGCTCAGGCTGAGCGCCAGGAACCCGGCCGGGGTCTGCGGGAAGTTGCCACCGGACGCGCCGTTGAACAGGCTGTACAGCGGCGCCCCGGCCGTGACCGTTCCGGCGCTCTCGGTCAGCACCACATGCCGCGTCGGACCGGATCCCCCGGCGGCGTTGTATGTGAAAAGCGCCGAGGTGTCCGACAGCCTGTAGAGGTTGGGCTGGAAGCGGCTGGCGCTCTGACCGGCGTCGCTGATGTTCGTGGACGGCTCGCTGCCGACCGTGACAGGCGTGCCGAACGAGACCGTTGTCCCGGAGACCAAGACGGCGACGGCCAGCGCCGCCGTTGCCGCACTGTTGGCGTAGGCGACGAGGTACCTGGTCGCTGTCAACTGGCACGTCGGCAGCACAGCCGATAGCACCACGTCGTTGACGCCCGCGCTCGCCCCCATGGTGATGGCGGTACCGGACACCGACAGCACCACGCCGCGGATCGAATAGGGCGAGCCCGCGGTACCGCTGTCATCCACGTACAGGGCCAGGGCGGTGGTGTCCGAGACGCGGTAGACAGCCAGCCCGACCTGCCCCACGGACACGACGTTGACCGGGGCGCCGATCGACACGGACGTGCCGGACACCTGGATGCTGAGGGCCTGGAGCACGCCGCCTGCCCCGCCCGCAGAGTACAAGCCGACGTAGCTGGTCGCGGTAAGCTGCGCCAGGAAGGGGCGGCCGGTCCACGCGAACGTGCTGTTGGATTGCCCGGTGTCGCGCAGGAACGGGGCCGTGGTGCTCGCGGGCGTGCCGACGCTCACGGCGCGGGTGGCTGGGTCCACGGTCAGGACGACCGCCTTGTGATTGCCGCCGCCACCGCCGGCCGCCCAAAACACGATCGCCTGGGTGTCGGAGATGCGGAAGGCATTCGCCACGTCCACGAGGGTCCCACCCGCATCCACCGCCGTCCAGGTGCCGACCTGCGGGGCGGCGGGCGAACTGTCCACCGCCAGCACGGCAAGCCCGCTCGCTGTTTTCCCGAAGTGCAGGCTCAGCGTGTCGGTCAGCCGCACCGCGACCTCGACGGGGGCGGTGACGGTCGTCGGCGCCGTGTGGTCCACCAGCACCAGTGCCGGCTCCAGCCCGCGTCCGGTGACCGTCCACGAGCCCGCGGCGGTGGCGTTGTCGTCCAGGTGCAGTTCCGCCACCCCGCCGGCCGGCACCGCCGTCAGCAGGCCGCCGCCGTGCGCGCGGATGGCGAAGGCGCGGCCACCCTTGTTTGCGATCACGAACTTGCGCCCGCCCTTGGCCAGGCCGGTGGCGTCGGGCAGGGTCACGCTCTGGCCGTTGGACGCCATGTTGACCGGCTGCACCACGGCGTCCGCCGTGGTGAGCGTGGTGGACGCGGTGATGAGAGGGCCGGCCCCGCCGCCGATATCGAGGGTGACGTACTCGTCCCCGCTCTCGTCCGGGCTCAAGCGGCGGAATTTCCCGCCGTTGCCGGCGCGCGACGGGCCGGTGTCCAGCGCCCCCGTCAGGAACACCCGCCAGTTCGCGCCGGTCCCGGTCCCGTGGGTGACCAGCACGTCCACGGTGAGCGCGCCGGTCGCCGCATCGTAGGCGGTGACGTGGCCGTCCATGCGCGGGGACCCGGTGGGGGCGGCGATGCGCACCGGCATGCCGACCACAAAGTTCTTGCCTGCCTCGACCGTCAGCGACTTGGCGCCCACGCCGACGGTCAGGCTGGTGGTGCTGCTCGCCTGCGTGGACGCGGCGCCGAGCGTCGAGGCCGCGGCCGTTGTCGCGGCGGCAACCGACCCGGCCACGTCGACGACGGTGTCGGCCAACATCGGCAGCAGGTGTCGCCGGTGCCCGCCGTTGCGCATGTCGCGCGCGGACGAGCCGTCGTCCGAATAGGTCTTCCCGTTGACGGTGACCTGGGTCATAGGACCTCCTCGAAGGAAAGCGGGACGGTGTCGCGGCCGAACTCGGCATGGCCCAGCAGGCCGGGGTCGGCGTTGCGGGCCAGGAAGCATTCGCGCAGCCGGTGCACGGTCTCGTCGGGGTCGGGCAGGACCAGGAACGGCACGTCCAGGTCGGCCCGGCGCAGGTGCTCGAAGGCCCGCGCCATCGCCTCGTCGCGCTCCATGAACTGCACTTGGCCGCGCAGGACCCGCGGCTTGTCCCGGCGTTCGAAGTAGCGGGCGCCGCCGAGCGCCTCGACGGCTTCGGTGCGGAAGCGAAAGCCGTACTGCAGGCCGTAGTCGGGGTTGATGCCCAACTGCCAGCCCTGCGCGATCTCCAGCAGGCCGACCTGCACGAAGCCGTCCGGGTTCGTCGGGTCGTCGAACTCGACCCGGACGCAGGCGGCGGGATAGATGGCGTCCAGCCAGAACGGCCGGGTCCACCGCGTGCCGGCCATGTCTTCGACCGTGTACTTGCCGGTCCACCAGTTGTCGTCCTCCCATTCCAACTGTTCGGACGGGAAGACTTCGGGCCAGACGTCGACCCAGCCGCTGTCGTAGACCCGGTTTGCCCCAGCACCCGGCGGATCCACCGCCGGGGTTGACGAATACAGGCGGATGCGGACCTTGGCGTCGATCGACAGGTTGTGGCCGACCAGGGCCAGCAACCGCACCCCGCGTTGCCGGTCCAGGGTGGCCAGGAACCGGGTCGAGGCCGGCTGTGCGTTGGTCGACCGCGCCACCTGTGACAGCGGCAGCGAACCGAGATTGTTGACGGGATACGTGGCATTCCACGATCCGCCGTCGGACGAGAACGTCGCCTTGTCCGTCCAGCGCGGAAAACCGATGACGAAATTGCCCATGCGTCAGCCCCACAGTTCCAGGTCGGCCACGTCGCGGGCCGCGTCGTATTCGATGCCGATGACTTCGAAGAGCTTGCCGGCGCCGTACCCGAAGCGGGGCAGGCGCACCCGGACCACCGAACCAAGGTCCACCGTCGCGGCAAGGCCGGCGTCGAACTTCACCCGTGCCCGCAGGCGGTCGCGCCGGACACCGTACAGGGCGAGCCGGCGCGCGGCCTCGGCCTGGGCCGCGGCTTCGGTGTCCAGCAACGATTCGAACGCCAGTTCCTTGGCAAGCCGGTGCTTGGTCTGCACGGCGGTGTCGGTGGCGGTCACCCGGCGGTATTCGGCCGCCAGGAACTCGCGCCGCGCGGGGGTGACCGAACCCGCGATGCCGTTGGTCTGCACCGTCCAGTTCCGCTGGTAGCCCAGACGGACCCGGTACGCCGGCACGCCGCGGCCCTCGTCGCGGGTGGGGATGCGCTCCAGCTCGACGATGTCGGCCGGCTGCGCGTCCGCGACCTCGCCCGACCACAGGCGTTGCAGCGTCGCGGCCGGCGTGCCGGACGGGGCGGACAGGCGGCGCATCCGCAACCGGCCGAGCCGGTCGAACCCGAACCATGCCCCGACGGCGTTGGAGACCTGCTCCATGGTCTCCAGCACCGTTACCTCGTCGTCGATCCAGATGCCGAGTTCGGCGCTGTTGGCCACGTCGAGGGCCGCGACATCGGCCGCCACCACGTCGGCCGCCGGAATCCCGCCGGGGCCGGTCGCCAGCGCCCGCAGGATCTGGGCGGCGGTGCGGTCGGCGGCGGTCGCACCCTGCACCACGTCGGCGGTGACCACACCGGCCGGACTGCTGCCCAGGCGAAACATCCCGCCGGCCTTCCACACGCGGTACTGTCCGGCGGTCGGCGCCGTTGCCAGCATGGCGGCCTGGTCGGCGTAATCGGCACCCTTGGTCAGGGCCACGCCGTTGTCGTACACCGCCGGCACGTCGAACACGGCACCGTCGTTGATCTGGAGCACCAGCAGCGATGTGTTCGCGTAGGGCGGGGCAACGTTGCGGACGGTGCCGTAGACGCGCGGCTTCGGCCGCCCCTTCAGGTCCGTCCCGCCTTCCAGCCCGGTCGCCCCGTTGTCGGTGCCGGCGAACTTCGTGGCCTGTGCGGGCTGGTCGAATTCGAACAGCCGGTCGCGCAGCCGGAACGACACCTCGTTGAGCGTGAACGCCGGTTGTTCGATGGTCCCCTGGAACAGCACCGTGAAGGCCGAATAGGGGGCGTCCTCGTCGCCGATCAGGATCCGCAGCGCGCGGCCGTCGAAACCGTGGTCGACAAGCGCGTCCAGCCCGCCGTCGATGTTGGCGAGGACCATTTCGCCGAAACCGGCTTCCACCGCCCCGGTCGTGGTGCCTTCGCCGAACGCGGTCCGGCGCAGGTTGGCCGGCTGGAGGATCCGGGGTTCGTAGTAGCCCGGCGCGTCCGGCGCGGCGTAGCCCCGGCCGGACGACCAGCGATGGGTGACGAGGCCGGTGCCGGTGTGGGCCTCGGCCTCTGCCAGGTAGATCAGGCCCATCAGGCGGCGGCCTCCAGCCGGGCTTTGCGGTTGATGTCGGACAACTGCTCGTGCATGGCCTTCTGCCCCTGCACGTTGGCGTCGCCCGACGCCGCGGTGACGCGGACCAGCCCGCGCATCTCGTCGCGCAGGGCCCGCAGCTCGGTCGCCAGACCTTCCATGCTGTCCTTGCGGCTGATGTTGACGATCTCGCCGCGGGTCACGCGGAGCTGCGGCAGGGACAGGGCGTCGATGCCGGAGGCACCCTCGACCGTGAAGCTGCCGCCGGTGGCGAAGCCTGTCAGCGGGCCGCCGACGGTCCGCCCTTTTTCGCGGGCGCTGCTGGCCATCCACCGCTTCACCTCGTCCAGCGACATGCCTGTGTTGAGGTGGTTGGTCCAGTACGCCAGCTCGCTGCCGCTCGGCGTCCAGCCGAGGCCGTTGCGGTACAGGTCGTCGACGATGGCGAGATTGTTGGCCGTTCCCGGGGGATGCCCACCACCTGACGAGCCGCCCGACGAACCACCACCCGAGCCGCCGCCGCCGGGCACGTTCACGCCGCCCGCCGCCGATTGGGCCGCCAAGTATTGTTTCAGCGCCTCGCCGAACGTCTGCACGGTGGTGTTCAGCAGGCCCAGTGCGGACAACTGCTGCCGCATGCTGTCCAGTTTCTGCTCGGCGATGCGGAGGTGCCGTTCGGCCACCGTTTCGGTGTTGGCCAGTGCGGATTGAACGCGGGCAAAGTCCGCGGCATAGGCCTCGCTGCTGGCGTTGTAACCTCGTGACGCCTCCAGGAAGGTGCGTGCGGCCTCGGGCAGCCGGTTGCCGGCCTCCACATCACCGAGCTGCGCCTTCTTGTAGATATCCTCGAACTGCTTGCGGGCTTCCTCCAGGCGTCCGCCCGGATCCAGCGGCGACAGGGCCGGGTCCAGCAGCAGACCCTGGCGCGTGTCCTTCAGCGTCTCGGCCAGCCGTTTGAACGCGTCGCGGGTCTGCTCCAACTCGGCGCTTTCCCGCTGGTAGGCGGACAACAGGGCGTCCCGTTGGGTGGCCAGCGACTGCTTGACGATTTCCTGGCGCTTCAGACCGTACAGGCGTTCGACCGCGGCGATGTTGCCGCCGGTCGCGCGTGCGCTCTTCAGGGCCTGGTCGCGGTCCGCGGACCACTGCTCGAACATCAGTTGCGCCGGGTTCTCGATGGCCAGGATCTGCTCGCGGACCGAGCGGTCGAATTTGCCGGCCAACTGCCGGGACGCCTCGGCGTAGGTGTCCTGGACCGCCTTCGCGTCCATGCCGAGCCGGTGGAACAGTTCGGCGAAGCCCTCCATCTTGCCGGCCAGATGTTCGGCGGCGGCCTCCCATTCGGTGAGGGAATCGGTTTTGAGCACCGCGTCCAGGTTGTCGCCCGCGCTCTTGCGCGCGGCGGCCAGGATCTCCTCGGCGATCTTCTGTTTTTCCGCCTGCTCGGTTGCGGCCTTGGCGGCGTCCGTCGTGGTTTTCGCCGCGTCCTTGGTGGCCCCCGTCGCCGCCTGCGCGGCCTGGGCCTGCTCGCGGTACGCCTCGGTGACGCCCTGCACGGCGCTGTCCAGCGCGCCGCCCTCGCGGGCCGTGTAGGAGGCGCCGCCCTCGGAACGCTCGCCCGACGCGGCGGCAACCCCGTCCAGCAGGCTGCCGCCCTTGCCGAGCGTGTCGACGATGCTGCTGGCGACCGACATGCCGATCGAGCCGACGGTGGCGTTGCCCAGCGCCTGCCCCGGGGTGTCGCCGCGGGCCAGCGAGTGCGCGGTCGACGCCCCGATGCCGAGCACCGGGCCGCCGATCATGGTGCCGAGCACGCCGGCCAGCATGTTCGCGAAATCGGAACTCAGGAGCCCGACGCCGCCCGGCCCCTGCCCGAAGAAGTTCGCCACGCGCTCGCCGAATGTGCGCTCCCGGCCCCGCATGACGATGCTGACGATATCGGCGTCGCTGCCGTGAGAAACACCCGCCCCCGGCTCCGCGCCGCGCGATCCGTGGCCGCCCCACCCGGGATCCGCGTCGTTCATGAACTCCAGCAGGCCGGTCCGGGGGTTGACCGTGCCCGACCCGCCCAACCGCTTGAGCAGCCGAGCCTCGCTCGCGTTGATGTGGGCGACCAGGGTGTCGCCGCCGCGGCCCATGCCGGCCAGCAGGGCGGCGGTGCGGCGGGCGTCGAACACCTGCTCGCCGCCGCGCATCATCACCAGTTCCGGCCCCTCCTCGCCGACCAGCGCCACGCCCGGCGGTGCCGACGGCGTGCCGCGGGCGAACCCCGGGATCCGCCCGA
>DASQNC010000006.1 GCA_035645145.1 Azospirillaceae bacterium
ACGCGCAGCCAATAGGGCTCGAACCGCCACTGTCGGCGCGACCGGCTGGGCCAGACCCGCACCACCGTCAGATCGGTGTCGGTCAACCGCACCTCTTCGTAGAGGCGGCCACTGCGGTAGTTGATCCGGAACGCCAGATAGACCAACAGGACGTCCGCGCCCATGAAGCCGGTGATGGGCCAGGCCCCTGCGACCAGGAAGAGCACGCCCAGGGAGCCGTTGAAGGCCAGCAACACCCCCATCAGGACCAGAAAACCGGTCCGGTTCAGGCTGCGGTTGGGGTGCAGCACCGCATGGAAGTAGGTGCGGTGGGGGTCGGCCACCACCTCATCCGCCATTTCGGGCGCATTGCCGTTGGGTGCAGGCATGTCCGGCCGACTATGATGGAAGCGCACCCGACCGGGATGTCTTCGACGCTCACCGGGGGGAGCTCACCAAGGGGCGCTCACCGGGGCCGGCATCCCGGGTTGAAGGGAGGTCGGGACCCGTTGCGTAATAATGGCCCATCCATATTGCTGTGAAACATGACGCCGCTCCAGATCGACGAGTTGTTCGCCCGCTTGTCCGCCGCCAATCCCACCCCCCGGTCCGAATTGGAGTACGGGAACGCCTACCAGCTCCTGGTGGCGGTGGTGCTTTCGGCGCAGGCGACCGATGTGGGAGTCAACAGGGCCACCCGCGACCTGTTCCTCGCCGTCCGGACCCCGGCCGAGATGCTGGCGCTGGGCGAGGACGGGTTGAAGGCGCACATCAAGACCATCGGCCTGTTCAACACCAAGGCCCGCAACGTCATCGCCCTGTCCGAAATCCTGGTGCGCGAACACGGGGGCGTGGTGCCGCGCGACCGCGAGGCGCTTGAAAAATTGCCCGGCGTCGGGCGGAAGACCGCCAACGTGGTTCTGAACGTCGCCTTCGACGAACCCACGATCGCGGTCGACACCCACATCTTCCGGGTCTCCAACCGGACCGGCCTGGCCCGCGGCAAAACCCCGGAGGCGGTGGAGCAACGTCTGCTCCAGGTCGTCCCTGACCGCTGGCGTCAGCACGCCCACCACTGGCTGATCCTGCACGGCCGCTACATCTGCAAGGCCCGCAAGCCCGCCTGTCCCGTCTGCCCCATCCGCGACCTCTGCGGGTTCGAGGACAAGACGACGACGGCAACGCTGACCGCCGAGGGTTAACCGGCCACCCGCGCGACGAACTCGACCGGGGCGATGCCCCCGCCCTCCAGCGTGCGCATCATGTTCCCGAGCCGCTGCGTTGCCGCCGGCCCGATCAGGACGTGAAGGCCGAGCGGCGGGGGGCCGTGCTTGGCCGCGTCCTCCCGCATCCGGCGGCCCAGTTCGATGGCGAGGCCGCGCCGGTCGTGCTCCGCCTCGATCCCGAACCCGGCATGGTTGAGCAGCCGCCGGTAGGTGTCCGGGGTCTCGACGAAGCTCGTGTCCGCGGTCTCGGCCCAGGGCATGGGATAGGGAATGCCCCCGTCCCCGACACGCATGACATCGTAGACGCCGAAGCGTGCGCCCGGTTTCAACACACGCCGCACTTCCCCGAAGACCGCCGCCTTGTCGGGAATGTTCATCCCGACATGGATCATCGTGGCGGCATCGAAGGCGCCATCCGCGAACGGAAGCGACAGCGCACTGCCCTGCCGGAATTCGACGCGGTCGGCGAGACCGCACCGGCGCGTGATGGCATTGGCGACCTCCACGAACTCCGGCGTGAGGTCGATGCCGGTCACGCGGCAACCATGGGCCTCGGCGAAATAGCGCGCCGGCCCGCCGATGCCGGACCCGACATCGAGGACATGCATGCCGGGCGCAAGACCCAGATCCTTGGCGAGTTCGACGGTGGCCGCCCGCCAACCGAGGTGGAATTCGTCGGCGCCCGACAGGTCGGACGGGGCCAACTTGTCGATGTCCTTTCCATCCGCGACCAAGGCGTCGAGGATCTTCTGTTCAAGCCCGCCGCGCGTGTAGTGCCTTGCGACGTCCTGCTCGGTGCCCATGACCGCCTCCCCTGCTGGCCGCCTCCCTGCGTCACCCGCACGGGATCCTGCACGCCTGTTCCCGGAATTGGGAGGGCGCGCCCGAATTATGGCCGTCCGATAGGCATCAGCTTGCCGGGCGTGAGGCCAACAGCTCCTCGTAGCAGCGGATCTGCGAGGTCTGGCGGTTGCCGGGCCGGTCGCCGCCCGGGCGGTTGCGCGCCTCGACATAGGCGACGGTCGGGAAATCGCCGATATCGTAGAAATAGACGTCCAGGATGCAGGTGGCGGCACGATACTGCCAATACTCGGCCAGACCTTCGCGCCGCCGCAGTCCGGGCTGCCCCAGCATCGCCAGCACCCCGCCCTGGGTCTGGCCGCCCAGCACGGCCGGGGCCGGCACATTGGCCAGCAGCGGATCGCGGTCGGGCAATTCGGCGGCGGAGAGGAAGGCGCTCAATGCGCGGCGGTCGGCGTCCCGTTCCACCAGGATGCTGGGGACCGCGTTGGCCGCGGCCAGGGCGACCAGGACCGCTTCGGGCCCGTTGGCCATGTCCGGCCGCAGCAGGGGCGTTGCGACCATGAACACGGGCGGAAGCGGGAGCGTGCGCGCGCCCACGGCCACCGCCGGCACCGGTTCGGCCACCGGCCGGTCCGCGACGTCGGCGGGCCGGACGTCGGACGGGTCGGCGAACGCGACATCGACGGGCGGCCCCGCAGGGGCCATCAGGCGCCCGCGGGCGACATCGGCGGCGGTCTCATAGTCGGGGAGCACGGCCGGCAGGAACGCGCGGGCCGCATCGCCCTCGCGGTGGCGTTCGGTCCGTTGCCGGCGGCCATGGGCGTCGAGGCCCGACCGGACCTCCTGCCAGACCGAAACGGATGCGGCCGCGAGCAGAGCACCCGCGACCGCACCGATGGCGAGCGACGCGACGGATCGCATGATCGCCTTATCGCGACATCACGTGGCGGGGCGGCCCGATGGGACTGGACCGGACCACCCCGCCCACGGGATCAGGACGCCTTCTCGGCCTCGCGGGCGACCGGAGCCTCGGCCTTGCGCACGGCCGGGGCGCCGATCACCTGGATGTCGCCCATCAGCTGGCCGCCGGCTTCGACTTCCAGCTCGCCGTAACGGATCGAGCCCTGGATGCGGCCACCGGCACGCACCCGCAGGCGGCCGCGGACGGTGATCTCGCCCTCGAAGCGGCCGGCGATGTCGGCCTCGTCGATCTCGACCGAGCCTTTGAACAGGCCGGACTCGGCGATCTCGATGTTGCGGCCGTCGCGCAGGCGGGCCTCGACGGTGCCTTCGACCACCAGCACGTCGCAGGCGGTGATCTCACCCGACAGGCTGATGTCGCGGCCGACGATCAGCTTGCGCATCTCGACCTGGCCACCCATCTCGGCCGGCCGGCGGGCCGCCGGCGCACCGGCCGGGGCGCCCGCACCCGGGATGTCCACGACGCGGCGCGGAATGTCCGGCTTGAAGGCCGTTCCGGCGGCACCGGGAACGGAGCCGGCACCGGGGGTCGGGGACATCGGCGAGGTCGGGATCTTCGGCGTGTTCATTTCCATTCCTTTGTCGGCGGGCGGCGTGCTGCGCGGCGGCTCTGCGGGGGCCGCGGCGCGGGGTGCGGGTTGCTGCGGCGGCATCGGTGGGGCCGGAGGAACCGGCTGTGCAACCGGCGCGGCGGCGCTCGGCGGCGCCGGTTCGGGTTTCGGCGGATCGCCGGGGTTCCTACGTCTGAACATCCTCTCCAAGCCCCTTCGTCATGCCTGTCGGCGTCGCAGTCAGATCCGAGCTTACCGTTCGGATTAACCGTATCCGATCGGACGTAGCCCATGGAAGACGTGCACCATGAAGGCGGTCGCGATCACCGGTGCGAACAGGTTCACCACCGGGACCGTCAAAAGGAAGGCGATCATCGCACCGGCCAAAAAAAGTTTCAGCCGGTTGGCGTACCTCAACTCGCTTACCACCCCAGCCGGAAGCCGGCGCAGCGCCACGACTTCAAGATACTCGCGCCCCAGGAGGTAGCCGTTCAAAAAGTAGAAGACCAAAAGGTTGAGGCCCGGCATCAGAAGGTAGATGGGTAGCGCCAACAGGTTCAGAAGCCCGGCGAGGAGGACCAGGCGCACGGCTCCGGCCACCGACTCGCGCAGGGACGAGCCGGCCGGCGGCGGCAGGGCCGGATAGCGCCGCCGCTCGACGGAATCCGCCACTTCTTCCAGGAACAGGCCCGAAATGCCCATCAGGGCCACGGGGAACAGGAACCAAGTCAGGGCCAGGGTGGCGACTCCACCCGCCACATCCGCCACCGTTTCCAGCCAACCATTGGAAAACAACGCCGTGCTGGTCAGGAGCCAGCCTGCCCCGTAGAGCAGGGCGACGAACGCCAGCACCGCCAGGGCGAAACTGCGCCCCACCACACGGCGGGCGGCGGGATCGGCAAGATCGCCGAGGGCACGGAACAGGGCCGTCGCAAGCATCTGGCGGTTCGGTCCTCGACGGGTCCAATGCGCGTTTCCCGTGGTTTAGCCGCCGGGGTTCCGTCCCGCAACGCCGACCGGGCGAGCCATCGGAGGAACCCTCCGGCGAACCTTGTGGCGGGCGGGACCGCCGCTATACTCCGCGCCCGTCGGCATCCAGCATCCGCCCGAACCCGGCACGTTTCCGCACGGCCCCCCGGGGCGCCCCCAGCACAGGACACAACGGACATGACCAACGCCGCCTTCGACGTGGTTGGCATCGGCAACGCGATCGTCGACGTGATCAGCCGCACCGACGAGGGCTTCATCACGGCGAACAACCTGGTGAAGGGCGCCATGACGCTCATCGACGCCGCCCGCGCCGAGGAGCTTTACGCACGCATGCCGGCCGGCATCGAGATGTCGGGCGGATCGGCCGGCAACACCATGGCCGGCTTCGCCCAGCTCGGCGGCCGCGGGGCCTACATCGGAAAGGTCCACGACGACCAATTGGGCACCGTGTTCCGCCACGACATGCGCGCCATGGGCGTGGCATTCGACACCGCCCCCCTGACCGACGGGCCGTCCACCGCCCGCTGCCTGATCGTGGTGACGCCGGACGCCCAGCGGACCATGAACACCTATCTCGGCGCGTGCGTGCAGCTCGGGCCCGACGACATCGACGCCGGCCTGATCGGCTCGGCCAAGGTGACCTACATGGAAGGCTACCTGTTCGACCCGCCGCAGGCGAAGGCCGCCTTCCGGAAGGCGGCCGAGATCGCGCACGCGAACGGGCGCGAGGTGTCCCTGACCCTGTCCGACAGCTTCTGCGTCCACCGCCACCGCGCGGACTTCATGGACCTGATCGACACGCAGGTGGACATCCTGTTCGCCAACCGCGACGAGATCACGGCCATGTTCGAGACGGACGACCTGGACACCGCCCTGGCGGCCCTGCGCGGCCGGTGCAAGATGGCGGCCGTGACCCTGAGCGAGCAGGGCTCGGTGGTTCTGGCGGGCGGCGAGATCATCCGCGTCCCGGCGGAACCGGTCACCAAGCTGGTGGACACCACGGGTGCCGGCGACCTCTACGCCGCCGGTTTCCTGCGCGGCTACACCCAGGGCCGCAGCCCGGCCGACTGCGCGCGGCTGGGCTCGATCTGCGCGGCCGAAATCATCAGCCACGTCGGCGCCCGGCCCGAGGCCAACCTGCAGGACCTGGCCGCCGCCAAGGGGCTGTAAGGGAACGGATGGGACCGGGGGTCCGCCCCCGGTCCCGCCGCGTCAGGCCACGCCCAACACGTCGCGCATGGAATAGAGGCCCGGCGCCTGCCGCCGGACCCAGCGCGCCGCCCGCAACGCGCCACGGGCGAAAACCATCCGGTCGCCGGCCTTGTGCGTCAGCTCGATCCGTTCGCCGTCGCCGGCGAAGACGACCGTGTGCTCGCCGACCACATCCCCGCCGCGCAGCACCGCGTAGCCGATGTCCCCTTCGCGCCGCGGGCCGGTCAGGCCGTCGCGGGCACGGACCGCGGCCTGGCCCGGATCAACGCCGCGTCCGGCCGCGGCCGCCGCTCCCAGGGCCAGCGCCGTGCCCGAGGGCGCATCCACCTTTCGCCGGTGGTGCATCTCGACGATTTCGATGTCGAAGCCGGGGTCCAGCGTGCGCGCCGCCTGTTCCACCAGCGCGGCCAGCAGGGTCACACCCAGGCTGGTGTTGGCGGCCAGCACGATCGGGACGTGGCGGGACGCCTGCTCGACCAGCGCCCGCTGGCCGGCATCCAGGCCGGTGGTGCCGACCACCATGGGCACCTGCGCCTGTGCCGCCAGCCGCACATGCGCCAAGGTGGCGTCGGGCGACGTGAAGTCGATGGCCACATCCGCCTTGGCGAACAGGGCTGTGGCATCGTCGGTGGCGGCAAGGCCCAGCGGCGGCAATCCGGCAATGGCACCGATGTCCTGCCCGGCGCCAGCCCCCCCCGACCGCACCGTGCCGCCGGCCAGCACCAACCCGTCGGGTGCTTCCGAAATGGCCCGGACGAGCATCCGCCCCATCCGTCCCGCACAGCCCAGGACCGCAACGCGCATGCCGACCTCTCCCGCCCTTCGCTCAGGGCGGCAGGGTTTAGCACGCCGCCGCCCTCGCGTCAGCCGGGGCCGGCGGTCCCCACGGTACGCGAAGGGAGGACCCGACCGGAGGGGGTCACCCCAGCACGTTGCGCAGGATGTCCACGATCAGGCCGGTGCCGACCTCGATCATCAGCACGTCGCGGCCGACCACCACGCGGGCGTAGCGGTCGTCGATCGGCGGCAGCCGGACCAGCAGGGCGTGGGGAATCTGCTTCTTCGCGATTCCCGGCGGAAGCCGCTTGCCGCGGGCCAGGTTTTTGGCGATGCCGGGCGGCAGGCTGTCGGCGCGGATCGCGCCCTCGCGGTAGTAGGAGGCGATCAGGTCCCGTTCGCCCATGCCGAAGGTCACGGACACACTGGGCGCACCACCGCCGATGCGCACCTGCGCCGAGGCGTCGGTGTCGTCCACGGCCTCCTCGTGGCCGCCCTTGCCATGGCCTTTGCCGTGGCCCGGCCCATGCCCGCCGTGCCCCTTCTTGGGATCGGCAAGGGCCGGTCCGCCGGCGACCAACGCCAAGGCCAAGGCGAGAACAAGGGTACGGCGCATGGATCGGGCTCCGAATGTTGCAACCGGACGCAACCTACCACCACCGATTTGGCGAAGTTGTGACCAACGCCAAGGGCGCGCATGCCATTCGAGGCAAGCCCTTTTCGGCCGGTCGCGGGGACTTCCGGGCGTTCAGTCCCGCAGATCCTCCCACAGCTCCTTCACCTTGGCGAAGAAGCCCGTGGACTGCGGGCTGGTCACGCTGTCGCCGCCGGCCTTTTCGAACTCGCGCAGCAGATCCTGCTGCTTCTTGTTCAGGTTCACCGGCGTTTCGACCAGGATCTCCACGTACATGTCGCCACGGGCGGGGCTGCGCAGGACGCTCATGCCCTTGCCCTTCAGGCGGAACTGGGCGCCCGACTGCGTGCCTTCGGGCACCTGCAGGCGCGCGCGGGTGCCGTCGATGGTCGGCACCTCGATGGTCCCGCCGAGGGCGGCGGTCGTCATCGGGATCGGCACACGGCAGTGCAGATTGGCACCGTCGCGTTGGAACATCCGGTGCGGTGCCACCGAGATGAAGATGTAGAGGTCGCCGGGCGAAGCGCCGCGCATGCCGGCCTCGCCCTCGCCCGCGAGGCGGATGCGGGTCCCATCCTCCACGCCGGCCGGGATGTTGACCTGCAGGGTCTTGTCCCGTCGCACGCGGCCGGCGCCGCTGCAGACCTTGCAGGGATCCTTGATGACCCGGCCCTGGCCGTGGCAGGTCGGACAGGTGCGCTGGATGGTGAAGAAGCCCTGGGTGGCGCGCACATTGCCCGAGCCGTTGCAGGTCGGGCATGCCGCCGGCTGGCTGGCGCCCTCGGCCCCCGTGCCCTTGCACGCGTCGCAGGGACCCAGTGTCGGCACCCGGATCGTCGCCTGGGAGCCCTTGAAGGCGTCCTCCAGGCTGATTTCCATGTCGTACTTGAGATCGGAGCCGCGGCCGGACGCTTGGCGACGGCCGCCCATGAAGTCGCCGAACATCTCGTCGAAGATGTCGGCGAAACCCGAACCGAAGTCGAAGCCGCCGAAGCCGCCGCCCCCGCCGCGCCCCTGCTCGAACGCCGCATGGCCGAATCGGTCGTAGGCCGCGCGCTTCTGCTCGTCCTTCAGGACATCATAGGCCTCGTTGATGTCCTTGAACTTCTGCTCGGCCTCCTTGTCACCCGGATTGCGGTCCGGGTGGTACTGCATCGCCAGCTTCCGGTAGGCCTTTTTCAGCTCGTCGGCGCTGGCGCCTTTCGGAACCCCCAGGAGCGCGTAGTAGTCCTGCTTCGCCATGGTGTCCCGGGCACCTTTGTCGTTTCACGCATGAAAATGACGCCTTGCACACGGCTTCGACGCCGTTGCGATGCCGCGGAGCGCCGCCGGCACCCCAGATGGGTAAGGTGCCGGCGGCCTCGTTGGCAACGCGAAATGCGGTACGGCGGTTAGGCGGACTTCTTCTTGTTCTCGTCGTCGACTTCCTCGAAGTCGGCGTCGACAACACCGGAGTCACGGGGCTGCGCGCCCGGACCGGCCTCGCCGCCGGGGGCCGGACCGCCCGCGTCACCCGCCTTGTAGAGCGCCTCGCCCACCTTCATGGACGCCTGCGCCAGCGCCTCGGTCTTGGCCTTCACGGCGTCGAGGTCCTCGGACTGGAGCACGGCGCGGAGTTCCTGGACAGCCTTCTCCACGGCGGCCTTGTCGGCGGCCGGGATCTTGCCCTCGTTCTCCTTCAACGTGCGCTCGGAGGTGTGGATGAGACTGTCCGCCTGGTTGCGGGCCTCGACCAACTCCTTGCGCTTGCGGTCCTCGGCGGCATGCTGCTCCGCGTCCTTGACCATCCGTTGGATGTCGGCCTCCGACAGGCCACCCGACGCCTGGATGCGGATCTGCTGCTCCTTGCCGGTGGCCTTGTCCTTCGCGGTGACGCTGACGATGCCGTTGGCGTCGATGTCGAAGGTCACTTCCACCTGCGGGACGCCGCGGGGGGCGGGCGGGATGCCGACCAGGTCGAACTGGCCGAGCAGCTTGTTGTCCGCCGCCATCTCGCGCTCGCCCTGGAACACGCGGATGGTCACCGCGGTCTGGTTGTCCTCGGCGGTCGAGAAGGTCTGCGACTTGCGCGTCGGGATCGTGGTGTTGCGCTCGATCAGGCGCGTGAACACGCCGCCCAGCGTCTCGATGCCCAGCGACAGCGGGGTCACGTCCAGCAGCAGGACGTCCTTCACCTCGCCCTTGAGCACGCCGGCCTGGATGGCGGCGCCGATGGCGACCACCTCGTCCGGATTCACGCCGCGGTGCGGCTCGCGCCCGAAGAACTGCTTCACCGTGTCCATGACCTTCGGCATGCGGGTCATGCCGCCGACCAGGATCACCTCGTCGATCTCGCTGGCCTTCAGGCCGGCGTCGCGCAGCGCGGCCTTGCACGGCTCGATCGTCCGCTGGATCAGGTCGTCCACCAGCGCTTCGAGCTTCGCCCGGGTCAACTTGATGTTCAGGTGCTTCGGACCGGACTGGTCGGCCGTGATGAACGGCAGGTTCACCTCGGTCTGCATCGACGAGGACAGTTCGATCTTCGCCTTTTCCGCCGCTTCCTTCAGGCGCTGCAGCGCCAGACGGTCGTTGCGCAGGTCGATGCCGCTCTCTTTTTTGAACTCGTCGGCCAGGTAGTCGATGATCCGCGCGTCGAAGTCCTCGCCGCCCAGGAACGTGTCGCCGTTCGTGGACTTCACCTCGAAGACGCCGTCGCCGATCTCCAGGACCGAGATGTCGAAGGTGCCGCCGCCCAGGTCGTACACCGCGATGGTGCCGGTGCCCTTCTTCTCGAGCCCGTAGGCGAGCGCCGCGGCGGTCGGCTCGTTGATGATGCGCAGGACGTCCAGGCCGGCGATGCGGCCGGCGTCCTTGGTGGCCTGGCGCTGGCTGTCGTTGAAGTAGGCCGGGACGGTGATGACCGCCTGGGTCACCTTTTCGCCCAGGTACGCCTCGGCCGTTTCCTTCATCTTCTGCAGGATGAAGGCGCTGACCTGGCTCGGGCTGTACTTCTTGCCGGTCACCTCGACCCAGGCGTCGCCGTTGTCGCCGGCGACCACCTTGTACGGCACCAAACCCAGGTCCTTCTTGACCACCGGATCATCGAACCGGCGACCGACCAGGCGCTTGATGGCGAAAAGGGTGTTCTCGGGGTTGGTCACGGCCTGGCGCTTCGCCGCCTGGCCGACAAGACGTTCGCCCGACTGCGTGAAGGCGACCATCGAGGGGGTCGTGCGCGTCCCCTCGGCGTTCTCGATCACCTTCCAGGACGAACCTTCCATCACGGCGACGCACGAGTTCGTCGTGCCGAGGTCGATTCCGATAACTTTCGCCATTCTCCAGCCTCTCCGTCTCGGCGGACTCGGGCGGCCCTCGAGCCGTGGCACCGCCGCGGTCCCCATGTGGTGATAGATGCGGTGGTGAAAATAGGCATCACCTTGTGGGGGAGATATAGGAGAGGGGGCCTGGGCCTGCAACCAGCCTACCCGAACCGAACCGGGCCAAAACCGAACGCGCCGGACCGGGTTGCCGCGGAAATGGCGCCGCGGCCGATGACCGGCGCCCTTCCGCCCGACCACACTTGTCACCGCGCGGCACGCAACCCAGACCCGCAGGGTAAGACAATGGTAACCGGACACCCCTACCGTGAACGCATGATGACGCAGGCGGCAAGCTTACGAATGTTCGGCAAAAGCCCGTCTGCGTGGCGTCCGGCTGCCCAAGCCGGTTAGGGCCAATGACCATGACCCAGCAGCGCCGCAACCTTGCGCTCGTGATCAAGTCCTGTCTGGAGAGCCTGGAGCGCGAGGCGTCAGCGGGCGCGCTCTCCGACCTGGCCCATTTCATCAGTTTGGCGGTCATGGCCGCGGACGATGCGGCGGCCTCGAACGACGCCAACGCGCCGATCCTCAAGGCGATCACCAGCACCACCGCCGGCCACTGCTGACCGCGCCGCAGAGCGCGGCCGGTCGAGAGAGGAAATCGGCGCGGACTGGCGGTCAACGTCCCGGCGGCCCATCTCGGGCCGTCATGATCGTCTCGGCCAGCTACCGCACCGACATCCCCGCGTTCTACGCCGACTGGTTCCTGGCCCGGCTTCGGGCCGGCCATTGCCGGGTGGCGAATCCCTACGGCGGTCCACCCGGCCGGGTGGACCTGACCCCGGGCGCGGTCGACGGGTTCGTGTTCTGGACGCGCAACCTGGCCCCCTTCGCGGCGGCACTCGATGCGGTGGACGCGCTGGCGTTGCCCTTCGTGGTGCAGATGACCGTCACCGGCTATCCGCGGGCGCTCGACCGGTCCACCATCGACGCCGCAACGGCCGTGGACCAGATGCGCACCGTGCGCGACCGTTGGGGACCGCGGGCGGCCGTGTGGCGCTACGATCCCATCGTCCTGTCGGATGCGACCGGGGCGGATTGGCACCTAGCCAACTTCGCGGCGCTTGCGGCCTCGCTCGCGGGCACGGTGGACGAGGTGGTGGTCTCCTTCCTGGAGCCCTACCGCAAAACCACCCGCAATATGGATGCCGCCGCGCGCCGGCACGGATTCGTGTGGCACCGGCCCGATGTGGCGGCCCAGCGCGGCCTGACCGTGCGCCTGGCCGCGGTGGCCGCCGAGCATGGCATGGCGCTGGCGGTGTGCACCCAGCGGCAGTTGGCCGACCTGCCGGGGGTGGCCGCCGCCCGGTGCGTGGACGCGGGGCGCCTGTCGGATGTCGCGGGCCGGCCGCTGGCTGCCCGGACCAAGGGAAACCGGCCCGGATGCCTGTGCGCGGAAAGCCGCGACATCGGGGCGTACGACACCTGCATCCACGGCTGCGCCTATTGCTACGCCGTGGCAAGCCGGGAGGCGGCGCAGCGCCGCCACGGCGCCCACGATCCGTCCGGCGAAGCGTTGCTCCCGGCCTGAACGGGGACGCGCCCCCTCCCGGCCGGCGGGAGGGGGGCGTCACGCAGGCCTCAGGCGTTGGTCTTGACCTGAGCGTCGCCGCCGCCGTCGCGCTTGGCAACGGCCACCAGGGCCGCACGCAGCAGACGGTCGTGGATCAGGTAGCCGTCCTGCAGCACCTGCACCACCGTCAGCGGCGCGGCCCCGCCGCCGTCCACCTCCATCATGATCTGGTGGAAGTTGGGGTCGGCCGGCTGGCCCACCGGGTCCATCCGCTTGATGCCGACCTTCTCGAAGGCGGCGACGAGCTGGCGTTCGGTCGCTTCCACCCCGGCCAGGAAGTTCTTCATGGCCGGATCGGGATCGGCCGGGGCGGCCCCCAGGGCAAGGCGCAGGCTGTCCGCGACCGGCAGCAGCTCCTTGGCCATGTTCGCCACGGCGTACTTGCGGGTGTCCTCGATCTCGCGCTGGGTGCGCTTGCGGACGTTGTCGGTTTCGGCCATCGCGCGCAGCACCTGGTCGCGCAGGTCCGCGACCTGCGCCTCAAGCTCGGCAATGCGCGGGTCCGGGCCGGCCGCCGCCCGGGTCTGGGCGCCGGCCGCGGCGTCGTCCATCGGTTGGGCGGACCCATTGGCCGCCGCAGGGGCGCCCTCTCCGTTGCCGGCGTCGGCGCGGACGTCTTGGGCCTGGGGGGTGCGGTCGCTATCGGTCATCGTGTCGCCTGGGAATAACGTGGGAATAAAGGGTTACGGGGGTTCGAATCGGGGCGGTGTGTATCAGCCGAGGAGCCGGCCGACCACCTTCGCCGTGTAGTCGACCATCGGAATGATGCGCGCGTAGTTCATGCGCGTTGGTCCGATCACCCCGATGGCTCCGACGATCTGTTCGCGGGAATTCTGGAAGGGCGCCACGATCATCGAACAGCCGGCATGCCGGAACAGCGCGTTCTCGGCGCCGATGTAGATCTGCACGCCGTCGGCGCTCTTGGTCGCCTCCAGCAGGCGCAGCATCGCCTCCTTGGTCTCCAGCACCTCGAACAGGTTGCGGATGCGTTCGAGGTCGGTCAGCGCCGTCACGTCCTCCAGCAGGTTGCGCTGGCCCTTGACGATCAACAGGCCCGGGTTGCCCTGGCCGCCCGCGGGAACCGCCAGCCCGGCTTCCACCACCTTGGCGGCCAGCGCGTCCAATTGGCTCCTCTGCTCCTCGATCTCGCGCAGGACGTCGTTGCGGGCCTCGTCGATGGTGCGCCCGACCAGCCGCGCGTTGAGGTAGTTCGACGCCTGGGCCAACTGGGCCGGCATGATGCCCGGCGGGATCTCGACGACGCGGTTCTCAACCAGCCCGCTTTCGGTGACCAGCACGACGAGCGCACGGCCGGGGCCGAGGTGCACGAATTCGATGTGCTTGAGCGG
Organism: Azospirillaceae bacterium; assembly: GCA_035645145.1. GTDB lineage: Bacteria > Pseudomonadota > Alphaproteobacteria > Azospirillales > Azospirillaceae > CANGXM01. Next base: position 13,436 of record DASQNC010000006.1, read on the forward strand.
CCGGTCCAGCTTCGGCGCCACCACCAGGCCGGCGCAACTGGACAGGCCGGCCAGAAGGGTGGAGGCCTGTTCCAGCACCTCCTGCACGCTCTGGCCGGTGGCGGCGCAGCGGGCGTTGATCGCGTCGCGCTCGTCCTCCGACACGGCCCCCGTTTCGAGAAGGCCGTGCACCACCAGGCGCAGACCGGCGTCGGTCGGCAGGCGGCCGGCGGAGGTGTGCGGCGCCATCAGCAGCCCGTGCTCCTCCAGGTCGGCCATCACGTTGCGGATGGTGGCCGGGGACAGGGTCATGCCGAGGCGACGGGAGATGGTGCGGGAACCGACAGGTTCCCCCGTCTCCACATAGGCCTCGACGATGTGGCGGAGGATTTCGCGGGATCGGCGGTTCAGCTCGGCAATCATGCTTGACGGACGACCACCCACGGGCCGGGTACGCAGGACCCGGCATGACCGATTGGAATTTAGGCAAGGCCGCCCGGGGTTTCAACGCCACCGGGCGGACGCCCCGCTATTGCCACATGGCCGGCCAGGGTGGACGGCCCGCCCGCGCACCGCTAGTTTGCCGCCCTTTCGAGCCCCAGCCCGCCGAACGGAGAACCCCGCAATGACCGCCCGCCCATCCGGCCGCGCCCCCGACCAGTTGCGCGCCGTCAGCCTGGAGACGGGCTATTCCCGGCACGCCGAAGGCTCGTGCCTGGTCCGATTCGGCGACACCGTCGTGCTGTGCACCGCCAGCGTGGACGAGAGGGTGCCGCCCTTCCTGCGCAATTCCGGCCTGGGCTGGGTGACCGCCGAATACGGCATGCTGCCCCGCGCCACCCACGACCGCATGGACCGCGAGGCCGCCAAGGGCAAGCAGTCCGGCCGCACGCAGGAGATCCAGCGCCTGATCGGGCGGTCCCTGCGCGCCGTGCTCGACCGCAAGGCCATGGGCGAGCGGATGATCCGCATCGACTGCGACGTGCTTCAGGCCGACGGCGGCACCCGCACCGCCGCCATCACGGGCGGCTACGTCGCCCTGGTCGAGGCGTTCAAGCATCTGCGGTCGATCGGCGTGCTGACGGCGATCCCGGTCACCGACAGCGTGGCCGCCATCTCCTGCGGCCTGTACCGGGACACGCCCGTGTTGGACCTGGACTACGACGAGGACAGCACGGCCCAGGCCGATGCCAACTTCGTGCTGACCGGCACCGGCGGCATCGTCGAAATCCAGGGCACCGCCGAGCAGGCCCCCTTCCGCGAGGACCAGTTCCTGGACCTGCTGCGGCTGGCCCGCAAGGGCATCGCCGAACTGACCGCGGCGCAGAAGGCGGCCGTGGGCGACTGAAAGGGCACAGGCCCCGCGTTGAACGGCGGCACGCGGTAGATTATCTACAAGACATGAAACCAACCGGCCCGAACAGACCGGACGACACGATTGCGGGGCGCATCAGCCGCGCGCTGGCCGAGCGCATCGTCTCGGGTGCGCTGGAGCCCGGCGCGCGGCTGCGCCAGGACCACATCGCGGGGGAGTTCGGCGCGAGCCACGTCCCCGTGCGCGAGGCCTTCCGCCGGCTGGAGGCGCAGGGGCTGGTGGTCAGCGAGCCGCGCCGCGGTGTGCGGGTCGCCCAGTTCGATCTGGCCGAGGTGCGGGAAGTGGCCGAGATGCGGGCGGCGTTGGAAGTGCTCGCCCTGCGTCATGCCGCCCCGCACCTGACGCCCGCCATCCTCGACCAGGCGGAGGCCGCGAACCGAGCGGGCGAAGGCTCCCGCGACGTGCGGGCGTGGGAGGAGGCGAACCGGACCTTCCATCGGCTGATCCTCACGCCTTGCGGGATGCCCCGCCTGCTGGCCGCCATCGACGACCTGCACGCCGCCAGCGCCCGGTTCCTGTTCGCCACCTGGCGCACGGCATGGGAGGCGCGCACCGACCACGACCATCGTGCCATCCTGGCCGCACTGCGGCAGGGGCAGATCGACGCCGCGGCCGCCACCCTGGCGCGCCACGTGCAATGGATCGGGCAGCGCCCGGTCAAGACGGCCTCGGGACAGGTCCGCGAAGCCTTCGCCATCGTCGGCTGACACCGGCCACCACCACAACGGTTCCGGCATTCACGCCCGCCCCGCGGAACGACCGCGGTGCACGCGGCCATGCCCGGCTGCGCGCCCTTGCGCACGCGGGACGTGCACAGCGGGGTTGCGCCGCGATAGATAATGTGGATTCCTCGATAGATCGATCTGGCGTTTTATCTATAAAACCGGCGCCGGATCTTCGAACAAGGAGGAACCCGTGACTGAACTCAATCCGGCCGTCCGGCACCCGCTCGCCAACCGCGTGCCGGCCGCAGCCGCATTCGTGCTGCTCGTCCTGGCCGGCACGGCCCTGATGACGCTGAGCGCCAAGATCCAGATCCCGTTCTGGCCCGTGCCGATGACACTGCACACCTTTGCCGTGATGGCGTTTGCGGTGGTGTTCGGCCCCCGGGTGGCGGTGTCGATCGTCCTGGCCTACCTGGCGGCGGGTGCCGCCGGCCTGCCGGTCTTCTCCGGCACGCCGGCACGCGGCATCGGGATCGCCTACATGGTGGGGCCGACGGGCGGCTATCTGGCGGGCTTCCTGCTGGCCTCGGGACTGGTGGGGTGGCTGGCGTCGGGCCGGGGGACCGTGGGGCGGCTGGGCGCGATGCTGGCCGGATTGGCCCTCGTCTATGCGCTCGGGGTGGCGTGGCTGGCCCTCTTCGTTCCGGCCGGCAGGCTCATCGCCCTTGGCGTCACGCCGTTCCTGCTCGGCGATCTGGTGAAGGTCGGCCTCGTCGCGGTCGGTGCGGCCCTTCTCCCCGAACATCTCGCCGCCAGGGCCCGTGCGCTGGGCGCACGGGCCGGGACCCGGGTGCGGCCCGGCCGCGGGGGGTGGCAGTGACCGGCGCGCCCGACCGGAACGCCGATGGCGACATCCGCCATGATTGGACCGTGGCGGAGATCGAGGCGCTGCACGAACTGCCGCTCCTCGAACTCGTCGGCCGTGCCAATGCCGTGCACCGGCGGCACCACGACCCCAACCGTGTCCAGAGGGCGAGCCTGCTCAGCATCAAGACCGGCGGCTGCCCGGAGGACTGCGCCTATTGCCCGCAATCGGCGCACCACCGGAACGTGGACATCACCCGGAGCGGATTGATGGATCCGGCGCAGGTCCTCGACATGGCGGCGAGGGCGAAGGCGGCCGGCGCCGAGCGGTTCTGCATGGGGGCGGCGTGGCGGCAGGTCCGCGACGGCAAGGACTTCGATGCGGTCCTGGACATGGTGCGGGGCGTGCGCGGGCTCGGCCTGGAGGCGTGCGTGACGCTCGGCATGCTGGAGCCCCATCAGGCGCAACGGCTGGCGGACGCCGGCCTGACCGCCTACAACCACAACCTCGACACCGGCCCGGAATACTACGGCCGCATCATCGGCACCCGGACGTACGAGGACCGCCTGCGGACCCTTGCGGCCGTGCGGGCGGCCGGGATCGGGCTGTGCTGCGGCGGGATCGTCGGCATGGGCGAAACCGTGCGCGACCGGGCCTCGATGCTGCATGTGCTGGCCGGGTTCCGCCCGCACCCGGAAAGCGTGCCGATCAACGCGCTGGTCCCGGTGCCCGGCACACCCTTGGGCGACCGCCCCCGCATCGATCCCCTTGATCTGGTGCGGATGGTGGCGGTGGCGCGCTTGGTGATGCCATCGTCGACGGTGCGGCTGTCCGCGGGCCGCAGGCACCTGAACCGCGAGGCGCAGATCCTGTGCCTGCTTGCCGGTGCCAACTCCATCTTCTACGGCGAAACACTGCTGACCACGCCGAACGCGGGGATCGACGAGGACGCGGCCTTGCTGGCCGCCATCGGCCGCTCGGCGGATCAGGAGGCGCCCTTGTAACCGGGGCGGGGCATGGCGGAGTCGGGCGCTCCTGAACATCGCGGGATGCGCGGTGTTTCCCGTCCGATCCCCCTGCCCCATCCCCTTGGTACCCCGTGCCGGACGACATCCCAGCCACCGCCCCGCTCCCCGTCACGACCAAGGCGTCCGAGCAGCTCAAGGACAGCGCGGACCGGCGGACCGAGCTGGCCGCCGACCGCACCATCTTCGCGGCCGAGCGCACCTATGCGGCGTGGGTTCGCACCGGGCTGGCGGCGCTGGCCAGCGGCGTCGGCGCCAAAAAGGTGCTGGAAGGCGTGGTGCCGGAATGGATGATCTGGGGTGCCGGAACGGTCCTGGTTGCCTTCAGCGCCTTCTGCTTCGGGGCCGCGGTCTGGCGCCACCTGTTTGCCGGCGCGCCGCCGCCGTCGCCCGACACGCCGCGGATCCCGCCCTGGCTGCTGGGCCTGGTCAATGCCTTCCTGGTCCTGGTCGCCCTCAGTGCGCTGCTGGGAGTCTGGTTCGGCGAAACCGGGGGTGATTAGCCCGGCGGTTCGGCACCGTCTCCCCGTGGCCACGACCCGGGGAAACGGTGCTGCAGCGGTTTCCGTCACCCGGGGAGCAGGAATTCCATTCCGTGCCGCCGGCCGATCTCCAGGATGCGCGGGATGTCGGGCGCGCCGGAGGGGGGCGGGAGCTCCCGCGTGCCCGGCGGCATGGGCTCGCCGGCTTCGGCGAAGAAGCCGTCATGCACCCTGCCCGGCGTGTTGATGATCAAAAGCCGGCCGGGCGCCGGCCCCGCATTCCGGAAGGCATGGACGGCGCCGTTCGGCACCTGGACGAAGCTGCCGCTGCCGGCGACGACGGTCCGGCCGTCGACGGTGAACTCGAACGTGCCGTCAAGGACGTAGAACGCCTCGTCATCCCCCGGGTGGCGGTTCGGCGGCGCACCGGCGCCGGGCGCGGTCAGGGACTCCACAAGACAATAGGCGCCACCCGTGTCGGGACTGCGGGCGAGGAAGCGCAGCAGGTTTCCGAACAGATGGTACGTGTCGGTCTGGGCCGTCGGCATGTCTCGTCCTCTCGCGTGGAGCGCAGAGCGGCTCTTGCTCATGCAACGAGACGAGCGTATCATCATGAGACAACCGTCTCAATAAGGTTTTCACCCTTGCAGCTTGAAGCAGGTCGGACCAGGCAGAAGAACCGGACGCGGCAGGCGCTGCTGGCCGCGGCCCGAACCCTGATGGAACGCGGCGAGCCCGTGACGGTGCCCGCCGCCGCGGAAGAGGCCGGGATCTCGAAGGCGACGGCCTACCGCTACTTTTCCGATGCGGACACGCTGACGCTGGAGGCGGCGCTGGACGGCAAGGTCGCCACGCCCGAGGAAATCGTCGGCGAGACGGAGGACGTCCGCGAGCGGGTGCTCAGGGTGCAACGGTATCTCTTCACCCTGACCCGCGAGTCCGAAACCAAGTTCCGGCTTTTCCTCGCCCGTGCCCTGGACTCCTGGGTTGCCAGCAGGGAACAGGTGCCCCTGGAAACACGGGCGGGCCGCCGCCTGGCCATGTACGAGCACGCCCTGGCCCCGGTGCGGACCCGCATGGCGCCGGAGGACTTCCACTTCCTCGTGCTGTCGCTCTCGGCCGTCTCAGGCCTGGAGAACTATCTCGCGCTCAAGGACGTGTGCCGCGTGGACGACGCGACGGCGGACCGGGTCGCCGCATCCAACATCGAGGCGATCCTCGACAAGCTCCTGCCGCGGGAAGGCGCTGGCGGCGGGCGGGCCTGAGAGCCCGCCCCGCGGCCGGCGCACCGCGCACAGCCGGATGCGCTCAATGACGGAAGTGGCGCATCCCGGTGAGCACCATCGCCAGACCGCGCTCGTCGGCGGCGGCGATGACCTCGTTGTCGCGGATCGACCCGCCGGGTTGAATCACCGCGGTCACGCCAGCCTCGGCGGCGGCGACCAGGCCGTCGGCGAAGGGGAAGAAGGCGTCCGACGCCACCACCGACCCCTTGGTCAGCGGCTCGGGCAGGCCGGCGGCCTTGGCGGCCTCGGCCCCCTTGATGGCGGCGATACGGGCGGAGTCCACCCGGCTCATCTGCCCGGCGCCGATGCCCGCGGTGGCACCGTCCTTGGCATAGACGATGGCGTTCGATTTCACATGCTTGGCGACGCGGAAGGCGAACAGCAGGTCCGCCATCTCCTGGGCGGTGGGCGCGCGCTTGGTCACCACCTTCAGATCCTGCGTGCGGACCCGGCCGTCGTCGCGGGTCTGGAGCAACAGGCCGCCCGCCACCGACTTCACCAGCATGCCCGGCTGGGACGGGTCCGGCATGGCCCCGGTCAGAAGGACGCGCAGGTTCTTCTTGGCAGCCAGGACCGCCTTGGCGTCGGCGTCCGCATCGGGGGCGATGACGACCTCCGCGAACAGCTTGCCGATCTTCTCGGCGGTGGCGCCGTCGAGCGTGCGGTTGACGGCGATGATGCCCCCGAAGGCGCTGACGGGGTCGCAGCGCAGCGCCAGGTCGTAGGCGTCCGTCAGGCTGCCGGCCTCCGCCACGCCGCAGGGGTTGGCGTGCTTGATGATGGCAACCGCCGGCCGTTCGAACTCGGCGACCAGCTCGAAGGCGGCGTCGGTGTCGTTCAGGTTGTTGTAGGACAGCTCCTTGCCCTGAATCTGGGTGGCGGTGGCGATCCCGGGACGGCGTTCGGCGCCGACGTAGAACGCCGCCTTCTGGTGCGGGTTCTCGCCGTAGCGCAGCACCTCCTTCAGCCGGCCGGCGACGGAGACTTCGGACGGGAAGGTTTCGCCGATCCGGCCGGCCATCCAGGTGGAAACGGCGGCGTCGTAGGCGGCCGTGTGCGCGTAGGCGGCCTGGGCGCAGCGGCGGCGGAAGGCCAGCGTCGTGGCGCCGTCGTTGGCGTCCAGCTCCGCCAGAAGGTCCGCGTACTGGCCGGCGCTGGTCAGGACCACGACGAAGTCATGGTTCTTGGCCGCCGCTCGGACCATCGCCGGGCCACCGATGTCGATGTTCTCGACGCACTCGTCGAAGTCCGCCCCCTTCGCCACCGTCGCCTCGAACGGGTAGAGGTTGCAGGCGAGCAGGTCGATCGGCGGGATGTCGTGGGCCGCCATGTCCGCGGCATGGGTGTCGCGGCGGGCGAGCAGCCCGCCATGGATCCGCGGATGCAGGGTCTTCACCCGGCCGTCCATGATCTCGGGGAAGCCGGTGTGCGCGGACACCTCCTTCACCGGCACGCCGGCCGCCTGCAGCGTCGCCGCGGACCCGCCGGTGGACAGGATCTCCACCCCGCGTGCGGCGAGCGCCCGGCCAAGGTCGACGAGGCCCGCCTTGTCGGAGACGGACAGCAACGCACGGGTGATCTTGACGGCGGTCATGGCGGGCCCTCGGACGAAGCGGCTGGGGAATGAGGCCGCCGTGCGTTTAGGCCCTCGGACGCGATTTGTCGATACAAGCCGCGTACCCCATCCGAAAATCGGGATCCCGGCATCGGGATCTCAGTGGATCGAAGTCCCCCGCGGTGCACCCGCCCGCCGCCGGGCGCGCTTGACCCACAGGTTGAGCCCTTCCACCCCGGCCGAGAAGGCCATGGCGGTGTAGATGTAGCCCTTGGGCACGTGCACGCCGAAACCCTCGGCGATCAGGGTGGTGCCGATCAGCAGCAGGAAACCCAGCGCCAGCATCACGACGGTCGGGTTGGCATGGATGAAGTTCGCCAGCGGGGTGGCGGCGAACAGCATCACGGCCACGGTCACCAGCACGGCGATGACCATGATGGGCACATGCTCGGTCATGCCGACCGCCGTGATGATGCTGTCGATGGAAAAGACCAGGTCCAGCATCAGGATCTGCCCGATGGCCGCGCCGAAGCCCATGGTGACCGCCCGGTTGTCGAACATGTCGGGCGTGGGCTCGGGGTCGACGTTGTGGTGGATTTCCTTCGTCGCCTTCCAGACCAGGAACAGGCCGCCGGCGATCAGGATCAGGTCGCGCCAGGAGAAGCCATGGCCGAAGACGGTGAGGACCGGCTCGGTGAGCTGCACGATGATGGCCACCGTGCCCAGCAGCGCTAGGCGCAGCACCAGGGCGGCACCGATGCCGGCACGGCGGGCCTTGGCCCGCTGGTGCTCGGGCAGCTTGTTGGTCAGGATCGAGATGAAGATCAGGTTGTCGATGCCGAGCACCACTTCCATGGCGATCAGCGTGGCCAGGGCGGCCCATGCGGCGGGATCGGCGGCAAGTACGAGCAGGGAGTCCATCGGCGGCGTGCGTCCTTCGGTTCCGTCCGGCCGGATGCGGGGCTCCGGCGTGCATATCTAAGTGCGGCGTCGCGTGGGGACTGCAAGCTACCCCGGTCGTTTCTCGCGCTGGAACGCCCACTTCACCACCGTCCCACCCGGTTCGGTGGTGCCCGCGAGGACAAGCTGCTGCGTCCGGCGCGGGTTCCCGCCCGAACCGACGTACAGGCTCTCTTGCACCTCGAGTGCGGCACCACCCGCGCGCAGACGCCATCCCTGGCCGCCGGGCAGGCGCAGGAGGGCCGCGTTGCCGTCCGGCTCGACCGAGACCTGGACCGACGGGTGCAGGTGGAAGCGCACGGCGAAGGGATGGCCGCCCGGACCGTCCAGCGTGTCCTCGCCACGGATGTCGTCGCCGGTGTCGGCGACGAAGATGCGCCGGCGGTGGACCGTCCCGAACCCGGGCACGTAGCCGTCATGGGCGGCCGACACCAGGGTGGCCCCGTCGCCGTCCGTGCGCTCGCACGCCACCCCGGCCCGGCGCCGGCCCAGGCCGCCGGCCTCCAGCACCTCGGACGAGTTGCGGTCCCCGAGCACGACCGTGGAATGGGCCGCGGTGCCGGCGAGCGTGCGCCGCCACGGCCCGACCGCCCCGGGGACGGTGCCGCAGTTCACGACCACCCGGTCGCGGCCGCACGACAATTCGAAGGCCAGCGTGCCGGCGTGGGCATGGGCGTCCAGACCGGGCGGCGGTGGAGCGCCGGTGTCCATGATCAGGAGCGTCCGCCCGGCCAAAATGCGCTCGAACCCGGTCTGGGGCGCCGACTTCAGCGGTCGCCCGCGGGCATCGGCCTGGGCCAGCACCGTGTCGATCAGGACCGGCGCGTCCTCGTCGGTGCCGTTGAACATCGCCAGCCCGCCGTCGCCGTGGCGGAAGAAGCGGAGCGCCGGCGTCATGCGTTCGACGGCCTGTTGCAGGGCGTCGGGCACCGGCCGGCGGGCCTGGCGCAGGACGGCGCGGATATCAATGAGGTCGCGCAGGACGCACAGGTGCACGGAGGGGCTGCGCGAGGCGTGCCCGCCGTCCGCCAGGACCTGGCGCGGCAATTCGCGCTCCAGCAGGCGCAGGGCGACGTCGTGCGCCCTCTCCCGGCCGGGCAGGCAAAGCCCGGCGTAGACCAGCCCCTTGAGTGCGGCGATGCCGCCCTGGCCCGATCCACCGCCATGCGCAATGCGCATCAGGTGCCGGGCTTGGCGCGCCAAGCTGTCGAACACGCGGGCACGGAACGCATCGTCGGCGCTGGCGCAGAAGAAATCGTGCTGGCCGATCCACGCGGCGATGCGGCCCCCGGTGACGCGGGCATCCCAGGCCGGCAGGGACCAGACCGAATTGCCATCGAGCCAGCCGGACACCAGTGCGCGGGCATGGCGACGGGCCTGGTCGCCGCCCAGCGCCCGAAGGTCGCGGAGCCAGTCGAAGCCATGAAGGGCGCCGAGCCAGGGCGCCGACGCCTCGGCCGGCAGCCCCGCGAACGCGTCGAGCCGGAGCGTCTGGCCGGCGAATCGGAAGCGGCCTTGCAGGATCTCGGCACCGGCATCCGCATCGCCGGGCCACGGGTCGTGCGGAACCACGGCGAGGTGGGTCGGTGCCGGTCCCCGCAGGGTCAGGGCGTAGAGTGGGCTGGCGAAGATCGCCGTGCGCACATGCTCCGCCAACCGGACAAGCTGATGCCGGCGGCCGGTGTCGCGGGTGCCGCCCATGACCGTCCGGCCTGCCGACTCAAGCCTCGCCGCGCAGGCGGCGGATGTTGGCGGCGTAGGCCTGGGGCCCGCCCACGAACGTCGCGGTTCCGGCGACCAGCACATCCGCACCGGCGTCCGCCGCCAGCCGTGCGGTTTCGGCATTGATGCCGCCGTCCACCTGAAGGTCGACGGCCCGTCCGGACGCATCGATGCGGCGGCGCAGTTCCCGCAGCTTGGGCAATTGGGAGTGGATGAAGCCTTGCCCGCCGAACCCCGGGTTCACGGTCATGACCAGAACCAGATCCACATCGTCCAGCACATGCTCGATTGCCGCCACGGGCGTCGCCGGATTGAGCGACACCCCCGGCCGCTTGCCCAGCGACCGGATCAGCTGGAGGGTGCGGTGCAGGTGCGGGCCCGCCTCGGGGTGCACGGTGATGGTGTCGGCACCCGCCTCGGCGAAGGCGGCGATGTAGGGATCCACCGGCGCGATCATCAGGTGCACGTCGAAGTGCTTGGCCGTATGGGGGCGCAACGCCTTCACCACGCCCGGCCCGATGGTGATGTTGGGCACGAAGTGGCCATCCATCACGTCGATGTGGATCCAGTCGGCGCCGGCGGCGTCGATTGCGCGCACCTCCTCGCCCAGCTTGGCGAAGTCGGCGGACAGGATGGACGGTGCGATGCGGACGGGCTGCTGCATGGCGGGGTGGTAGCAATTCGCCCGCCGCGCGGCAAGGCGGGAGCGGCCGGCGGTGTCAGCGTGCGCTTTCGCGCCGCCCCCGCAACTCGTCGCCGGCATCGTGGGGCAGCAGCAGCGCCGCCAAGGCCGTCGTCAAGCCGAGGGCACCCAGGACGAAGAAGGCGGGCGCCACTTCGGCCGAGCCAAGCCGGTCCGCGCCGTTCACCGCCTTGAGCAGCGCCACAAGGCCGGAACCGACGCCGATGCCCAGGGTCAGTTGCCCGGCCGACACCCGCGCCGGGCCTGGACCGGCGGCGGGCCGTTGGGGCATGGTACGCCGCCGCGCGGGACCGGCCCATGCCGTGTCCGCGCGGCGGGCATGCACCGGCCTCGCGGTCGCGCTTGACTCTCGTACGGCGGCTGCCCTAGATACGCGGCTTCCACCGGGGTCCCACAGGGCCGCCGGCCCTGTTTTTGTGTACTCTCGAAGGATTCGGTTCCATGGCGCGCAAGTGTTCCATCACCGGCAAGGGCGTGCAGTCCGGCAACAATGTCAGCCACGCCAACAACAAGACCCGTCGTCGTTTCCTGCCGAACATGCAGGAAGTGTCGCTGGTGTCCGATGTGCTGGGCCAGCCCGTGCGCCTGCGCGTGTCGGTGAACGGCCTGCGCACCATCGAGCACAATGGCGGCCTGGACGCCTTCCTGATGGGCACGCCGAACCGCAAGCTGGGCGAGGATGCCCGCCGGTTGAAGCGCACCATCGAGAAGGCCGCCTCCCGCAAGGCCGAGCAGGCCGCCTGATACGGCCCGCCGGGGCATACCCCGGCGGCACGCTTCGCGGCAGGGCCGTGGCCCTGCCGCGTTTTCGCGGGACCAAACCCGCGATAGGGCACCGTGGGCCGTGCCCTTGCGAGCAGCCCTGTGCGGGCTTGGCTCCCCGGCGAACGAAACACCCCCTTTATCAGAACCTCCGCGGTCCCGACCAGGGGCGGGCTGTCAGCCCAGGGCCGGCCGGTAGCCGGTGTCGGTCTGGCCAGCCCGTTGGAAGGCCCGCTTCGCCTCCTCGGGCGGGATCAGCGGGGTTGTCTTGAAGGCACCGACCCCGCCCTTGGATGCCACCATCATGAGGAAGGCGGTGCAGGTTTCCTGGTCGGGAAACTCGCAAAGCGCCATTCCGTCGTAGTCGCCGAAAGCGAAGAAGTACTGGTGGAGCCGCCCGCCGAACGACTCCACCCCCAGCCGCACGGCGTCCACGCGACTATCCGGATTGCCAACCAGACTTTTGATATTCTCGGCCGCAAATCGCCATTGGAGCATATAGTACGCCATGCTCGCCTCCCTTTCTGGGGATTGAGACCGGAAAGGATACCCTTCGGACCACATTCGCCGGAGCGCAATAAAGTCTGGACGATGTCTTTGCCGGATCCCCGAAACATACCAAGGAATGGTTAGAGGGGCCGGGCCGTATGGCAGCCATGCGCCCGCGCAACCGTCCCGTGCTTTGCAGGTGGCTCCGGCCACGGCACCATCCGCGGCCAACCGCACCGACCCGGGCACTTCCTTGGACTGGCTCTGGATTCCCATCACCATCGCCGCGGCGCTGTTCCAAAGCCTGCGGACGGCGTTGCAGAAGTTCCTGAAGGGGCGGCTCAGCACCAACGGCTCGACCTTCACCCGCTTCGTCTTCGGCCTGCCGGTGGCGGCGGCCTATGTCGGCGTGCTGGCGGCCGCCGGCGTGTCCCTGCCCGTCCCCGGCGCGGATTTCTTCACCTGGGTGCTGCTGGGCGGCGTGGCGCAGATCCTGGCGACGGCGCTGCTGATCCACGTTCTGGGATTCCGCAACTTCCCGGTCGGAGTCGCCTATTCCAAGACCGAGGTTGTGCAGGCCGCCCTGTTCGGCTTCGTCTTCCTGGGCGACCAGGTGACAGCCCTGGGAGCCGCGGCGGTGGCCGCCGGCACGGCGGGCGTCATGCTGTTCTCCGTCACCCGGAGCGACCGCCCCATCCACACCCTCCTGTTCGGGCTGGCCGAACGGCCGGCCCTGCTCGGCATCGCGTCGGGGGCGTTCTTCGGCGTGGCCGCCGTGGGTTTCCGCGGGGCGTCGCTGTCCCTCGACCATCCCAGTGTCCCGATGTCCGCGGCCTATGCCTTGGCGTGGGCAACCGGGTTACAGACGCTGCTGCTGGGCACCTATCTCGCTTGGCGCGAGCGGGACCAGTTCGCCCGCATCCTGGCCGCATGGCGCCCGTCGCTCCTTGCGGGGCTGGCGAGCGTCGCGGGGTCGGCGTGCTGGTTCACCGCCATGACCCTTCAACCGGTGGCCCACGTCCGCACCCTGGGCCTGATCGAACTGGTGTTCACCTTCCTGCTGTCCGCCGTCTGGTTCCGGGAACGTCCGTCCGGGCGGGAGGTCGCCGGAATTGCGCTTCTGGCCGTGGCCATCGTCCTGATCCTGAACGCGCCCGGCCCCTGACCCCCACCCGTCCCACGACGCAAACCAGGGCCAGCACATGCCGTGACGGTTGCGGCGGTTCGGGTTAAGGTGCGTGCCCGCACCCCGGCCCGCCCCCGCCATGACCGACCCGACCAGCCTCCGTGAAAGCCTGGACCGCCTCTCGGCGGCCATCGACGGGCACTACGCGTGGTTTGCGCGCTGGTCACGGGCGGTCCTCTTCCCGGCCACGGCGCACAAGGCCGATCCGCCATCGGGCCTGCTGGAATGGGCACGCGGGCCCGACCGGCACCCGTTGACCGCCCAGCCTGCGGTCGACTCGGTGGTGGCGCTCCACGACGACCTGCACGCCCGAGCCCTGGCCCTCGTCCTGCGTGCCGCGACCGGGCGCCCGCCGTCCGAGGCCGAATACGCCGAGGTGGCGGAACGGAGTGCCGAGTTGATCGCCCAACTGCGGCGCCTGGAGCGCGCGCTCGCCCTGGGCGCCTATGGCGTGGATGCCCTGACCGGGCTGCGGGCGGACGGCGGGTTGAGGGACGACCTGCATGCGGCCGCCCGCGGGTTCCGGATGTCGGGAACATCCTTCTGCCTGGCCATGGCCGCCGTGGACCGGCGCGACAAGATCGACGAGCGCGGCGGGACGGGCATGTTCGACCGCATCCTGTCAACCGTGGCCCGGGTGACCGAGCGGGTGTTGGACGGCAGCGGAGGGGCCTACCGCATGGACGGCGGCAATCTGGCCGTCCTGCTGCGTGGCACCCGGATGGACGAGGCCGCCCGCATGCTGGAACGGATCCGGCGCGAAGTGGTGGCCACCCCCATCGTCCTGCCCAACGGCAATGTGCTGCGCGTCACCATGGCCTTCGGCTTGATCGCCGCGAGCCCCGACCTGACCCCCGACGAGATGACGGAGGGTGCCGAGACCGCATTGGCCCAGGCCCAGACGGCGGGCGGCAACCGGGTGGTGAAGGTCCGGCTCGCGGAGGGGGAGGAACCGGCAGGTTAGGGCGTACGCGCCGAGCCGGGTTGAAACCTTCGCGCGGGTGCGGGTGTTGGCGCGCGGTCGGCCTTGGACGCTTTCGCGCTGTAGAAGTTGAAACCTTCGCGCGGGTGCGGGTGTTGGCTGTCGAGTCACGTTGCCGCCGGATTGCCGTGCAAACCCCTCTCGTCTCCGTCCTGATCCCCGCCTACAACGCGGCCCGCTTCATTGCCGCAGCTGTCCAATCCGCCCAGGCGCAGACCCTGCGCGACATCGAGATCGTTGTGGTGGACGATGGATCGCAGGACGCGACCGCCGCCATTGTGGCCGAGCTTGCGGACAAGGACCCGCGCATCCGCCTGCTGAGGCAGCGCAACATGGGCGTATCCGCCGCGCGCAACAAGGGCCTGAAGGCGGCGCGCGCGCCCTACGTTGCGCCGCTGGACGCCGACGACCTGTGGCGGCACGACAAGCTGGAGCGCCAACTGGCGGCGGCCAACGCACCCGAGGTCGGTCTGGTCTACACCTGGTCCACCCACGTGGACGAGGACAGCCGCGTGATACCCGGCCGCGCCACCGGGTCTACCCACGAAGGCTGGGTGTACCCCCACCTTCTGATGGGGAATTTCGTCGGCTCCGGCAGTGTACCACTCATGCGCCGGGAGGCGCTCCTCGCCGCCGGCGGCTGGGACGAGGACATGCGCGGCAACGAGGATCAGCTCCTGTACCTGCGCATCGCGGAGAAGTGGCGGTTCGCGGTGGTCCGGGATGTGCTGGTCGGCTACCGGCAACGTGCCGGCAGCCTGTCACGCAACCGTGCGATGATGCTGCGCTGCCACGAGGCGATGCTGGAGGATGCTCGGTCCCGGCATCCGGAGTTGCCGGAGTGGATCTTCCGTTGGGCCCGGGCGAACTATGCCTGGTACCTGGCCTTCCAGGCCGGACGGGCGGGTGTGCGGACGGAAGCCCTGTCCCACGTCGCGCGGATGCTGACCAACGATCCCTTGTTCGTGCTGCGCCCCGCCGTGCGCGACGGGGTCAAGGCGGGGGTCCGCACCCTTGTGCGACGGGCACTCGCGCGGCCGAAGGCCCGGGAAGCACCGGCGCGTGTGGATTTCCATTCCCTTGCCCCGCACCTCGCCGAACAGGTCGGGAGCACCCGCGGGCCGGTGGAGGTCTGGCGCGACCGGCAGGTCGGGCGGCTGCGGATCGGTCTCCGCTCGCCCCAGGGCCGGCGCTTGCAGGCGTGACCGGCCGGCGCCAGGGCACGGGCCCGATCCGCTTGTCCGATGGAGCAACTTCCACTCAGGCGGTTCCGCCTGACCGGAATTTGCTCTAGCCTCCGCCCGTTTCGCCAACAGGTGTGGCCGCCCGATCCGCAGATCGCGCCCCGGTGGCCGCACGCCGGGAGGCCAGCCCGTGACCGACCACTCCGTGCTGCGGGGCAAGCGCGCCCTTCTGATCATCTCCGGCGGGATCGCCGCCTACAAGTCGCTGGAGCTGATCCGCCGGGGGCGCGAGCAGGGCCTGTCCTTCAGTTGCATCCTGACGGAGGGTGGCGCCCAGTTCGTCACGCCGCTTTCGGTGGCGGCCTTGGCCGAAGAGCCGGTGCACACGGCATTGTGGTCGCTGAACGACGAGGCGGAGATGCGCCACATCCGCCTGACCCGCGAGGCGGACCTGGTCGTGGTCGCCCCGGCCTCGGCCGACATCATCGCCAAAATGGCGAACGGCCTCGCCGACGATCTGGCCTCCACGGCACTGCTCGCCGGCAACAAGCCCGTTCTGGTCGCCCCGGCCATGAACCACATGATGTGGGCCCACCCGGCGACCCGGCGGAACATGCAGGCCCTGCTGGACGCGGGGGTTCGCCAGGTCGGCCCCGGCGAAGGCGCCATGGCATGCGGTGAGTTCGGCCCGGGCCGCATGGCCGAACCCATGGAGATCCTGGCCGCCATGGCCGGCATGCTGGCCCCCGCCGCCACACCGCTGGCCGGGTTACGGGCGCTGGTGACGTCGGGCCCGACGCACGAGCCCATCGACCCCGTGCGCTACATCGCCAACCGTTCATCCGGCAAGCAGGGGCACGCCATCGCGGCGGCACTCGCCCGGCTGGGGGCGCATGTGACGCTGGTCAGCGGCCCCACGTCGGAACCGGACCCCAGGGGCGTGTCGGTGGTGCGGGTCGAGACGGCGTGCCAAATGCTGGACGCCTGCCTGTCCGCGCTGCCGGTGGACATGGCGGTGTGCGCGGCCGCGGTCGCGGATTGGCGGGTCAAAACGCCGGCCGAGCGCAAGGTCAAGAAGGACACGGGCAAGGGCGGGGGCGCACCGCCGTCGATCGAGTTGGTGGAGAACCCCGACATTCTGGCGACCCTGTCCAGGCCGGGGCCCGCCCGCCCGGCGCTGGTGGTGGGGTTCGCCGCGGAAACCGGAAACGTGACGGCCTATGCCGAGGCCAAGCTGGCGCGCAAGGGGTGCGACTGGATCGTCGCCAACGACGTGTCGCCCGGCACCGGAACCTTCGGCGGCGACACCAACACCGTCCATCTGATCCGGGCCGGCGCAGCCCCGGAAGCCTGGCCCGCCATGGCGAAGTCCGCCGTGGGCGGCCGTCTGGCCGACGCCATCGCCGCCCACTTCGCCAAGCACTGACGCACGGACCCGGCGGCGGGGCGGGGCTGCTGACACAACGGTGTCAGTTGGGCGCACGTAGGTTGCGGGCATCGCCAACCCGCACACGGAGCATGACATGCCCCACCGCGTTCTTGAAGTCGTCACCTTTTCCCTGTTGCCCGGCACCGACGTGGCCGCCTTCCTGCGCGAGGCCGAAAACGCGAGCGCCGTCCAGCGCGCCATGCCCGGTTTCCTGTCGCGACGCATGGCCAAGTCCCAGGACGGCGGCTGGATCGACGTGACGGAGTGGACGGATGCCGCCAGCGCCGCCCGTGCGGCTGAAACCTTCCACACGATCCCGGCCGCCCAGCCCTTCTGTGGGATGATCGACATGGAAACGGCCCGCATGACCCACCATGGCATCGCCGTAACCGGCTAACGGGATGCGGCGGGCGGACCGGCTCTTCGACATCGTGCAACTGCTGCGCGGCGGGCGTCTGCGCACCGCGCAGGAGATCGCCGCACGGCTGGAGGTGTCGGTCCGCACCATCTACCGCGACATCGACGCATTGGCCGCGTCCGGTGTCCCGATCGAGGGCGAGCGCGGCGTCGGCTACGTGCTGCGCGGCCCGATGCTGCTCCCGCCGCTGTCCTTCACCGAAACGGAGTTGCAGGCGTTGGCGCTCGGCGCCCGGCTGGTGCGGGCCTGGGCCGATCCGGAGCTGGCGCAGGCCGCCGAGGAAGTGCTGGCCAAGGTCGATGCCGTGACGTCCCCCGACCGCCGGGATGCGCTGTGGCGGAGGGATCTGCGGGCATTCGGCCTCCGGATGGGGCCGGATCTGCGCACGCGGCTGGCGCGGCTGCGGCGCGCCGTGCGAGGGCGGCACAAGGTCCGCCTGCGCTATGCGGACGCCAACGGGGCCGTCACCACGCGGGTCGTCCGGCCCCTCGGCCTGGAGGCCTGGGGCCATGCCTGGACGCTGACGGCGTGGTGCGAATTGCGCGCCGACTTCCGCGCGTTCCGCCTGGACCGGATGGCGGCGGCGGAAGCCCTCTCCGACACGTTCCGGTCCGAGCCCGGCCGCACGTTGCAGGATTATCTCGCCCGCCTGCGCACGGAGGGCTGGACGGTCGAGGACGGATAGGGTTCTTCGAAAAGGGTTGCACCCGCGGGCGCGGTGCGGCACCCAGCCCCGGCCGCCGCCGAAGGTTACCGATGACCGAACACTCTCCCCCCGCGATCGACTGGGCCCCTGGAATCGAGGTGCGGGTCACCGATCCTCGCCTGCACGACTGGGGGCTACCGCGCTACCAATCCGACTTGGCGGCCGGGCTCGACCTGTGCGCCTGTCTGGACGAGCCCCTTGATCTCGCCCCGCAGGCGTCGGCCGTGCTGATTCCGTCGGGGATCGCGGTGCTGATGGGCCACCCGCATCTGGCCGCCGTGGTGCTTCCGCGGTCGGGCCTGGGCCACCGCAAGGGGCTGGTGCTGGGCAATGGCACCGGCCTGATCGACGCCGACTACACGGCCACCATCATGGTCAGCGCCTGGAACCGGAACCCGCCGGGATCCGAACCGATCCGGATCCAGCCGGGCGAACGCATTGCCCAACTGGTGTTCCTGCCCATCGTACGGCCGGTTTTGCGACTGGTGGAGGACTTCTCGGCCACGACCCAAAGGGGCGGGGGCGGCTTCGGATCCACCGGAACCTTGTCCGGCGGCAGCCACCGCGGTTGACGCGCGGGTCCGGGGCATACATTTTCCAGACCGGCCCAGTGGAATGCATCCAAGACCACAGGCCGCACAAACCGGATGTCATGACCACCATGCTGCGCGCTTCCAGAAAACTCGTCTTCGCCATCGAGGCCCTGTTGGACATCGCCTACAACGCCGGCGGTGATCCTGTGCGCAGCAGTGGAATCACGGAGCGCCACGGCATTCCCCGCCGGTATCTGGAACCGGTCCTCCAGCAGCTCGTCCGGGACGGCGTCCTAGAAAGCCTGCGCGGCCCCCGCGGCGGTTACCGGTTGGCGCGCGAGCGGTCGCGGATATCGCTCGGCGACATCGTCCGGGCCGTGCGGACGCTGGAATCGGCCGAAGACGTGATCGAAGACCCGTCCGGTTCGGATCTGGGGGTGAGGGTGGTGCGCCCGCTGTTTGCCGAATTGCAGGACGAGCTGATGGCGCGGCTCGACGGCATCACGCTGGACGACCTGTGCACCCGCGCCCGCCTCGCCGGGATCAGCAGCGAAGCGAAAGAACGAATTGATTTTGTGATTTGAATAACATCACGGCCGCCGTATGTTCAATCCATGTGGAATGTGGATGAACCACACCGGAACGGAGTGAAACAATGGTGACGAAGCCGAATGCCGCCAATGGCGGATCGCCCGGGTTCCGCGGCCGGATCTACGACAACGTCGTGGACACGATCGGGGCGACGCCGCTGATCCGGCTGAGCCGGCTTGCCAAGGCGCACGGCGTCGTCGCCGATCTCGTCGGCAAGGCCGAGTTCTTCAATCCGCTGGCCAGCGTGAAGGACCGCATCGGCGCGGCCATGATCGAAGCGGCCGAGCGCGAGGGCCGGATCGGCCCCGGCACCGTCCTGGTGGAGCCGACCTCGGGCAACACCGGCATCGCGCTGGCCTTCGTGGCGGCCGCCAAGGGCTACCGGCTGATCCTCACCATGCCGGAAAGCATGTCCATCGAGCGGCGCAAGATGCTGCGCTTCCTGGGTGCGGAACTCGTGCTGACGCCGGCTCCGCTGGGCATGAAGGGCGCCATCGCGAAGGCGGAGGAACTGGTGGCGTCCACGCCGGGCGCGTACATGCTCCAGCAGTTCAAGAACCCGGCGAACCCGCAGATCCACCGCAACACCACGGCCGAGGAGATCTGGAACGACACCGACGGCCGGGTGGACGTACTGGTCAGCGGCGTCGGCACCGGTGGCACCGTGACCGGCGTGGCCGAGGTGATCAAGGCGCGCAAGCCCGGCTTCCATGTGGTCGCCGTCGAACCCGAAGACAGCCCCGTGCTGTCCGGCGGCACACCCGGCCCGCACAAGATCCAGGGCATCGGCGCGGGCTTCGTGCCGGACATCCTGAACACCAGCCTGATCGACGAGATCGTCAAGGTCGGCAACAACACCGCGTTCGAGCAGGCGCGCGAAGCGGCGCGGCTGGAAGGCCTTCCGGTCGGCATCTCGGGTGGGGCGGCGCTGGCCGCAGCCATCCAGGTTGGCAAGCGGCCGGAAATGACGGGCAAGCTGATCGTCGTCGTCCTGCCCAGCTTCGCCGAACGATACCTTTCCACCGCCCTGTTCGAGGGGCTGGAGTAGTACCAGTGCCCGGCTGACGGTTTGGCGGCGGAGGCGTATCGTCATCCAGACCAATCGGATGCCTAAGTTGATCGGGGTCTCCCCGGACCCCGGCAGGAAGCGGAAGGAGGCCCCCTCCTTCCGCTTTTTGCATTGGCGCGGCTTCCCGCCCGCGCGGCGGCATGCTGATATCCGCCCATGGAGTTCCGCGAAGACCAGATCCAACGCTACGCGCGCCACATCATCCTGCCCGAGGTGGGCGGCGAGGGGCAGGCGCGGCTTCTGGGATCGAAGGTGCTGGTGGTGGGGGCCGGCGGGCTGGGCGCACCGCTTCTGCTGTATCTGGCGGCGGCGGGCGTGGGCACCCTCGGGATCGTCGATGCCGACACGGTGGACCTGACCAACCTTCAGCGCCAGGTCATCCACGATGGTGCATCGGTCGGCCGGCCCAAGGTGGACAGTGCGGCGGACCGCATTGCCGCCATCAATCCCGATGTGCAAGTGGTCCGCCATGCCCAGCGGCTGGGACCGGACAATGCCGCGGGGATCGTCGCCGGCTACGACCTGGTGGCGGACGGCAGCGACAATTTCGACACCCGCTACCTGCTGAACGACACCTGCTTCGCCCTCGGCCGCCCCCTGGTTTCGGCCGCGATGCTGCGGTTCGACGGGCAGATCGCCACCTTCAAGGCGCACCTGGGCGACCCGCACCCCTGTTACCGCTGCGTCTT
>DASQNC010000007.1 GCA_035645145.1 Azospirillaceae bacterium
ACAGCAGGCCCTCGCGCACCGGCGCCATCGCCGCCGCGACGGGCAGGCCGGCCTCCACCACCACCGGCCAGTCGCCCAGGCGGCGGAACGACAGGATCCGCTCCACCCCGTCCGCCCCGGTGCCCCGGTACGTGCCGGCCATCTGCCCGGCATTCCCGCCGGCATCGCCCGGCCACTCCACCGCCACCGGGCTGTTGGCCACCGCATTCGCCTGCATGTTCGAATGGGCCAACAGTTTGCCCTGCGCGGTCGCGACCCGCAGCATCACCTCGTTGCCCAGGCTGCCCACCTGGGCCAGGTGGTTCAGGACCGTCGGCCGGATGGCCACCTGCACGACGCCCTCGAACCGGTCCCGCGGCCCCTCCACCCGGCGGCTGTAGGTGAACAGCACCTCCTGGCTCAGGCGGCTGAGCAGGGCCTCGCCGATGAACCGCTCGGTGCCGCCCGCATGGGCCCGGAACCAGGGCCGGTCCGCCAGTTCGACCGCCGCCGCCGGGTATGCGTCGGACTGCGCGAACACCCGGCCCTTGTCGTCCACGACGATCAGATAGTCGCCCACCGACGTCCGCCCCGCATAGTCGACCAGCAGCCTGTGGACCTCCAGCGAACCCAAGGCGGCCAAGCCGCCGCGCCGCTCCAGTTCCTCGGTGATCTCGCGCGCGATCAGGTCGCCCGTCTCGAACACGCGGCGGGTGTACTCCTCGACGATCAGCGCCATGTCGCGGGTGGCTTCCTCGGCCCTGGCCACGGCCTGCTCGTGGTCGAAGTACAGGAACGCGCCCCGCATGGCGACCAGGGCCAGGGTGACGAACAGGGCCGTCGCGTAGATCGCCCGGCGCACCCGGCCCATGCGCGCGGTGCCTCCGGCGAGGCCGGCATCGCCGGCATTCCCGGCCGGTCCGTCCGCCGGGCCCCCACCGACCGCCGTCCGCTCCCCGTCGCCGGACCGGACGAGCCCTTCGTTCGTCGGCCGATGCCGGGGGCCAGCCGGATTTGCGCGGCTTGCCGGCGTGCGGGCTTCAGTCGGTGCCTGGATTGGCATCATCGGGTTCCATGCGTCCCATGCCAAACGGATGCGGTCGTCGGCGACAGGAAGCCTATCCGCCGCGACATCCTTCGCGCACCCACTACAAATGGTTGCGGCTATTCCAAAAGGATCTGTGGACGCCGGGCACCGTGGGGCAGGGATCGCCGCGGCGGAGACCGCCATCGGGTTGATGCGCCCGGCCGATGGTGTATGAGTGGACAGGCCGCCCCGGCGCGCCGTCCCAACCCGCCCGAAGACCGATGCCCGCCATTCCCGCCACCCCCCGTCCCAAGGACACGCTCCGCCTGGCCGAAGCACGGCGGATCGCGTTGGCGGCCCAGGGCTTCGCCGCACCCCGTCCCGATGGGCGGCGGACCGATGTCCGCCATGGCCGTCGGGTGCTGGACACGGTCGGGTTGATCCAGATCGACTCGGTCAACGTCCTGGTCCGGTCGCACTATCTGCCGCTGTTCTCGCGGCTGGGCGCCTATCCGCCCTCCGTCCTGGACAGTATGGCCCAGGGGCCGAAACGGGACCTGTTCGAATATTGGGGACACGAGGCCTCGCTGCTGCCCCTGTCGTTCCAGCCGTTGCTGCGGTGGCGCATGGCGCGCGCCGAGCGGGGCGAAGGCCTCTATTCCGGCCTCGCCCGCTTCGGGCGCGAGCGGCGCGCCTACATTGACGCCGTGCTGGCGGAGGTCGAGGCCCGCGGCCCGCTGGTCGCCTCGGAGCTGAGTTCCGGCGGCAAGGCCACGGGATCCTGGTGGGGATGGAGCGACGGCAAGCGGGCGCTGGAATGGCTGTTCTGGGCCGGCTTGGTCACCACCCGCACCCGCCGCGGGTTCGAGCGCGTGTACGACCTCACCGAACGGGCCCTGCCCGAGGCCGCCGCCCTGCCCACGCCGGACGAGGCCGATGCCCAGCGTGCGCTGGTGCGCACCGCCGCCCGGTCCCTCGGCGTGGCGACGGAACGGGACCTGCGCGACTATTTCCGCATGGAGCCGGCCGATACCCGCGCCCGCATCGCCGAGCTGGTCGAGGCGGGCGCACTGCACCCCGTGCGCGTCGAAGGCTGGAAGGCACCCGCCTATCTCGACGCATCCGCGCGGGTGCCGCGGCGGGTCGCCGCCCGGGCGCTGCTGTCGCCCTTCGACAGCCTGGTGTGGGAACGCGACCGCACCGAGCGGCTGTTCGGTTTCCGCTACCGGCTGGAAATCTACACCCCCGCGCCCAAGCGCGTTTACGGCTACTACGTCCTGCCGTTCCTGCGGGGCGAGCACCTGGTCGCCCGTGTCGATCTGAAGGCCGACCGGGCCGCCGGCCGCCTGCTGGTGCGGGCCGCCCATGCCGAGCCCGGCGCCCCCCTGGCCGACACCGCCGACGCCCTGATGGCCGAACTGCGGGAGATGGCCGGTTGGTTGGGCCTGGGCGGGGTGGTGGTGTCCGGCCGGGGCGATCTGGCCGCCCATCTGGCCCCGCGCGCCGACGGGTCGGCCGACGCCGGGCCCGATCCCGAACCCGTCCCCGAGTCCCTGTTGCCCGCCGACGACTGAGCCGACGTGCGATGCGAGCCGCCGTGCGGTGGCTTCGACCTTCGCCCGCGCGGGAACGCTCAGCCGGTCAGATCCTCCCGCTGGGCCTCCAGCTCCAGCCAGCGGTCCTCGGCGGCGGCCAGTTCCTCCTGGGCGGTTGCCAGCTCGCGCGACAGCCGGTCGAATGCGTTGGGATCGCGGGCGTACAGGTCCGGGTCCTCCAGCCGCGCCCGCAGATCCGCCAGCTTGGCGGTCAGGGCCTCGATCCGCGCCGGCAACTGGTCCAGTTCGCGCTGGTCCTTGTAGCTGAGCTTGCCGCCGGTGCGGGCGGGCCGGGCATTGCCGGACGGGGTTGCCGCGCCGTCCGGCTTGGCAGGCGCGGCCGGCCGGCCACCCACTTGGCCACCCGCCTGTTCCTCCCGGGCCTGCTTCCAGCGCGCGTAGTCCGACCAGCCGCCCGCCACCTCGACGACGCGCCCGTCCCCTTCCACGGCGATGACCGAGGTCACCAGCCGGTCCAGGAAGTCGCGGTCGTGGCTGACCATGATCAAGGTGCCCTGGTAGTCGGCCAGCACCTCCTCCAGCAGGTCCAGGGTGTCCATGTCCAGATCGTTGGTCGGCTCGTCCAGGACCAGCAGGTTGGACGGGCGGGCGAACAGGCGCGCCAGCAGCAGCCGGTTGCGCTCGCCGCCGGACAGCGCCTTCACCGGCTGGTCCATCTGCCGGCTTTCGAACAGGAAGTCCTGGAGGTATCCGGCGATGTGCTTGCGCCGGCCGCCCACCTCGACCCAGTCGCCGCCGTCCGGCAGCAGCGTCCGGCGCAAGGTCGCCTCGGGGTCCAGGCTGGCCCGCCGCTGGTCGAAAACCGCCAGCTCCAGGTTGGTGCCGTGGCGGATGGTGCCGGTGTCGGGCGGCAGCTCGCCGATCAGCATCTTCAAAAGCGTCGTCTTGCCGGCGCCGTTCGGGCCGATCACCCCGACCCGGTCGCCGCGCAGGATGCGGGTGGAGAAGCCCTTGACCACCGGGCGACCGTCGAAGGACTTGCCCAGATCCTCGACCTCGACCACCAGCCGGCCGCTGGCGCCGGCCTCGGCCACCGCCATCTGCACCTGCCGGTCGCCGCGCAACTGTTCGGCCCGGACCCGGCGCAGCTCGCCCAGGTTGCGCACGCGGCCCATGTTCCGCCGACGGCGGGCGGAAATGCCCTCGCGCGACCACCGCGTCTCCTCGGCGATCTTGCGGTCCAATTTGTGCGCGGCCTGCTCCTCCTGCTCGAACACCTCCTGCTGCCACACCTCGAACTCGGCGAAGCCGCGGTCGGTGGCGCGGATGCGCCCGCGGTCCAGCCACGCCACGCGGCGGCCCAGCCGGGTCAGGAAGCGGCGGTCGTGGCTGATCAGGACGAGCGCGCCGCGATAGGCGTCCAGCGTGTCCTCCAGCCAGGCGATCGTCGGCAGGTCCAGATGGTTCGTCGGCTCGTCCAGCAGCAGCACGTCCGGATCGGACACCAGCGCGTGCGCCAGCGCCGCCCGGCGCTGCTCGCCCCCCGACATCACCGACGGGTCGCGTCCGGGGTCCAGATCCAACCGGTCCAGCACGGCGCCGACGGCATGCCGGCCGCCGTCCGGCGGCAGGCCGGCGGCGACATAGTCCTCCACCGTCGCGTAACCGGCCACGTCGGGTTCCTGGGACAGGTAGGACACGCGCGTGCCGGGCTGCAGGAAGCGCGTGCCGCCGTCCAGCTCCTGGCGGCCGGCCAGGACCTTCAGCAGCGTGGACTTGCCGGCGCCGTTGCGGCCCAGCAGGCAGATGCGGTCGCCCCGGCCGACGGCGAGGTCGACCCCGTCGAACAGGGGCCGGCCGCCGAAGCCGAGGATGGCGGATTGCAGGGCGAGGAGAGGGGCTTGAACCATGCCCCTCAGGTAGCGGTTCGGCCGGCGCGATGCCAGTCCGGCGGTGCTCCCAACCTCAGGCCGCGGCGACGATCAGGCGCCCCTCCACCGGCACGCCGGCCTCCCTGCGCAGGGTCACGGTCTCCATGAGCCGCACGGTCAGGCCGGCGCCGGCCAGCGTGCCGCGCAGATGGTCCTCGCCGTGGGCGTACCGGCCGTGGGCGTTCAGGACGTAGCCCTCGGCGGGCGGGTCGGCGGCGTGTTCCACGGTGAACGCCAGCAGGGCTCCGCCGGACCCCCCTCCGCCGGCGAGCGAGGCGCGTGCGGCGGCGAGCACATCGCCCAGGGCGCCGAAGTAGCAGAGCACGTCGGCGGCCACCACCAGGTCGAACGCGCCCGGCCGGCCCCGCAGGTATGCGGTCAATTCCGCCTCGTCCAGCTCGTCGTAAAGTCCGCGGGCCCGCGCCTGCGCCAGCATGCCGGGCGACAGGTCCACGCCGGACAGGTGCCGCGCATACGGCCGCAGCAGCGGTGCGCACAGGCCGGTTCCGCACCCGGCGTCCAGGACGGCCAGATCGCCGGACGCCGCCGGCAGGAACCGGCCGAGCGCATCGGCGATCCGTTGCGGCGCCTGGTAGCCGAGGCCGCCCAGGGTCCGCTCGAAGGTGGCGGCGAAGCCGTCGAAGGCGGCTTTCACGAACCCGTCCGAGGCGCGTTCGGGGGCCGGGCCGCCGCCGAGCGAGGCCAGCATGTGCGCGGCCACCGGGTTGTCCGGATCGGCCGCCGCCCACGCGCGCAGAACCGCCGCCGCCTCGTCCGTCCGGCCGTGGTCGAGCAGGAGCCGGGCCAGGTTCCGGGACGCCTGCGGGTGGGCGGGGGCGTGCCGGACGGCGGCCCGGAACGCCGCTTCCGCGGCCTCCAACCGGCCCTGCGCGCGCAGGGCCGCGCCCAGGTTGTTGTGGGCCGCCGCGGCGTCGGGGGTCCGGGCGAGCACGGCCCGGAAGTCGGCCTCCGCGGCGGCGGCGTCGCCCGCGTCCAACAGGGCCGCGCCGCGCGTCAGGCGATGGCCGGCCTCGTGGGGGGCCAGCCGGGCCGCCCGTTCGTGGGCGGCGGCGGCCTCCGCCGGGCGGCCCAGCTCGTGCAGCGCCAAGCCGTGGGCGGCGTGCGCATCGGCCAGGTTCGGGGCCAGCCGGACGGCCCGCTCGGCGGCGGCGAGCCCCTCGTCCCAGCGGCCGGCGGCCATCAGCGTCCGGGCCAGTGCGAGATGCGCTTCGGCGTCGCCGGACTGCACCGCAACCGCCTGCCGCAGATGCGCGAGAGCCCCGTCCAGGTCGCCGCGGTCGGTGGCCAGCAGGCCGAGCTCCCGGTGGGCGGCCGATTGCCGGGGGTCGAGCGTGATCGCGTCCTCGAAGGCGCGCACCGCCTCCGCCGTCCGGCCCAGCGCGCGCAGCACCCGGCCCAGCATCACACGGACCGGCGCCACGCGCGGCAGCCGCGTCGCGGCCTCGCGCACGGGCGCCTCGGCCTCCGCGGCGCGACCGGCCGACAACAACAATGCACCCAAATTGACCAGATAGCCCGGCTGGTCGGGGGCAAGCTGCGACGCGCGACGCACAAGTCGCAGCCCCTCGTCGGCCTTTCCGCGCTGGAACAGCACCAGGCCGAGCCCGCTCACCAGATCCGGATCCCGGGGTGTGCGGGCGAGCGCGCGACGGAACGCCGCTTCGGCCTCACCGAGTTGTCCGGCGGCGAAAAGGTCAAATGGGCTTATATTCATTTGTTGGCGCTTCCACCCGCTTTATCGGCGACGAGAATCAAGGTGTAGGCGGAGACTCTGTTCTGTTTCCGCTTTATGCAAGTGGCGGTAGAGTTTTGGCCGGAACGTCGGGGACGGGTGTGGTCCTACAGGAGGTCTCATGCGTTTGCTGATCGCGGACGACCACGTTTTGGTGCGCGATGCGCTGAAATCACATATCGAACGCGTGGAACCTGGGGCGGAGGTGCTGACGGCCGGTTCGGCCACGGAAGCCGCCGATCTGCTGGACCGGGGCGTTGACGTCGACATGGTGGTCCTCGACCTTCTGATGCCCGGCATGAACGGCCTGGAAGGGCTGGACGAGATCAAGCGCCGATGGCCCGGCATGCCCGTGGCCATCATGTCGGGCAATGCCCGGACCCAGGACATCAGCGCCGCCGTATCGCGCGGGGCCAGCGGCTTCATCCCCAAGACGCTGAACGGCGGCGCGCTGGTGGGCGCCATCCGCCTGATGCTGGGGGGCGAAACCTTCCTTCCCGCCGCGACCGCCGTCCACGGCGCTCCGGCGAGCGGTGAAAAGGCGAGGACCGAGGCCGGTCCATCGCTGACCCGGCGCGAACGCCAGATCCTCGAATTCCTGCTCAAGGGCAGTTCCAACAAGGAAATCGCCCGTGCGCTGGAATTGGAGGAGGTCACCATCAAAATGCACGTGCGCGGGGTTTTCCGCAAACTGGGGGCCCGCAACCGGACCCAGGCCGCCATGCGCGCCGTGGAACTGGGCCTGGACGGCTGAAACCGCCGGAGAGGCATGTGTCGAACGGCCGTCCGGCGGTCCCGCCGGACCGCGGGAGGTCGTCCGGCGGTCCCGCCGGACCGCGGGCGATCCCGGCCGGTCCGGCGTCTCAGATCCGGGTCGTCGCCGTGCCCCGGTTGGGGCCTCGGCTGTAGGTGGTGACGGGTTTGAACAGGGTCAGGCAATAGAGCGCCGCCAGACCGACGAGCACGTAGACGGTCCGCGAGAGCACCGACCCGGGACCGCCGAACAGCACGGCGACCAGATCCACCCGGAACAGGCCGACCAGACCCCAGTTCAGGCCGCCCAAGATCACCAGCACCAGCGCAATGATGTTCACCGTGCGCATGGGGCGCCCCGCCTCCCTCTGGAAATCGTCCGGCGGGCGACCCTGGACGGGCGCCCCCGGTTTCGTCGATCGGCCCGCCGCATCGAACCGCCACGCGTCCCGGTGCGGTCCCGGTTCTGCCACAGGGCGGAAGCTTCGCCCAACACCCTGGCGGTGCACAGCCGCCCGTTCGGGGGCCTCCGCGTGAGCAGGTCCGGCCAGGGGTCTATCCGATCGAATGGGCTGTTCGGCCCGGGTGCGGAGGTCCGGCGCATTCGACCGTTTGCATGCAGGTTAAGGGAAATTTTTTCTTTCCTATGCTAAGGATATCCCCGTCCTAGCCGGAGGTTGGTATGGATGACTGGGCCATCGTACGATTCTCCAGCGTTCCGGCGCTCCCCGTCCGGCAGGCCATGATCCGCTGGGCACAGCAGAGTGTCCCCGGCCGGTTCATCCCCTTCAGCCAGCACGATGGCCCGGGGCGGCACATGTGGGGAGTGGAGTTCCAGCGGGCGGCCGACGCCGCCCTGTTCCGGCACCGCTGGCCGGACGATACGCGAGAAGCCCGGTGACCGGTCGACGCGGATAGGCCGGCGGTTGTGCTTGCGAGTTGACCTGCACGCGCGATTCCTCGAAAATTCAAATCTTGCGCAGTGTGCGCGAAGGAGAGTCCCATGCGTGCGGCTGTGGTCGCAGCGGCGGCGGTACTGGGGATCGGTGGTCCAGCCCTCGGGGTCGGGGGCTTTGCGTGGGATGTGCTGGTGACGCCCGCGCCGGAGCTGCCGGCCACCTTGTCGCGCGAGACCTGCCACGTCCTGTTCGACGGGCATTGCCGTGTCGCGCCCGAGGAGCTGGTGTCCGTGCCGGACGACGGCCAGCTGGACGCGGCCGCCGCGGAACCGGATTCGCCGTCCGACCAGCCGTTCGACCCCGGCACGCCGACCGCCAACCGTTTCGAGGGCGGGGAGCCCGGTCCGGGCGCCCCGGGGTTGATTCCCATCATTGCGACGCCGGCCAGCGTGAAGATCAAAATGGCCGAGCGGCCGAAGACGCCGCCGGCTCCGCCGTCCGCCGCCCGCGCGGACCGGGACGGCAGCCTGCGGCCGCGGGTCTCCGCCGGCGGCGGTCAGCCCGGTGCCGGGTCCGAGGGCGAGGTCCTGAACCCGTCCGCCCCCTCGACGCCGCCGATGGCGGGGCCGGTGGATGTCACCGGCCGTACCGGCGTCGAAGACATCGACAACCTCATGGACGCTTTGAGGTCGGCCGGTCTTATCGGCACGTTGCGTCCGACGGTGGAACCGAACACGCCGGGGCTTGTGCTGGTGACATTGCCGGCAACCATGGCGCCCGTCGGCACACCGGCTCCCGCAAGGGATGCGCAGTCGGGCGGCGCCCGTCGGCGCGTCGCCCATGCCCCGGTCCGCACCGCGGCCGCCGTTCCGGGCAGGGTGGTGCCGGTCGCAGCGCCGGCCCGACCGCTGGCACCCGGCGCCCAAACGCCCTGACCGGCCGAAGGGGCGGCCACCCGAAGGCGTCCGGTGGGTGCCGGTTGATCGGGCCGTGACGAGAGTCGTCCCGGCCCATGGGGGCCGATTGCCCTCGGATGGGCCTTATGAACCGTCGATGGTCAAAGGGGGCGCTGGCGGGCACATTGCGAGGTTCGCCGCAGCCCTCCGGCCGGCCGTGGACCGACCGGGCGTCGCGCGGCCGTGGCCGGCGTCAGGCCTCGACGGCGCGGGCGCTTTCGATGGCGTCACGCAGCTTTAGCCCCTTGCGCAGGACGCTGTCGACCATCCGGCCCTGGACGCAGCGCAGGCCGAAGCGCTTGGCGAACACCAGACCCGCCACCGTGCCGCACCGCGCCAGGATGAAGCGGGTGGGGTGTGCTTCCTTCAGGCCCCTGGCGAAAGCGGCGCTTTCGGCCGGGTCCAGGTTGGCGGCATCCTCGGTCCAGAAGACCTTGGCGTAATCGGCCTGCAGAAGGGCAAGGTTGAAGTTCGCCACCGAGAACGGCGTCATGCCGTCGATGCAGATCTTGTAATTGCGGGCGCGGGCGAACTCGAGCACCTCGGGGTACATCGCCTCGTTCGCCAGCACGTCGCTGAGCTGCAGTTCCAG
Source organism: Azospirillaceae bacterium (assembly GCA_035645145.1). Taxonomy (GTDB): domain Bacteria; phylum Pseudomonadota; class Alphaproteobacteria; order Azospirillales; family Azospirillaceae; genus CANGXM01. The sequence continues at coordinate 9,447 of DASQNC010000007.1, forward strand.
CACGATGTTGCCCCGGACGTCGGCGGTGATCCGCTCGTCGAACTTCACGAAGGTCGCCGACAGCACCGTGGGCAGGTTGATGTTGATGCCCACCTTCTTGCCGCGTGCCATCTCCAGCTGGTTGCCCAGCACACGCAGCATCGAGACGTCCAGGCTCGAGGTGAAGTACTGGAACAGCCACCGGTTTCCGGCGATGTCGAAATCCGGCGACAGCCGTTCCTCGATCTGCTTCACCGACATGTAGAGTTCGTAATAGAGCGCCGGATCCGCTCCGTCGATGTCGGCGTCCATCACGGGCTGGTTCAGCAGGAACGGCGAGAAGTCCACCATCGAGATGGACTTTTCCAGACGCGCCATGGCCTCCAGCGTGATGGGGGGCTTCGTCTTCGCCAGCTCCGTGGGCATCGCATCGTCGACGATCTTCAGACCCTCGACGAACCGCAGCAGATCGTTGTAGCGGAGCGAAAGCTCCAGGATCGAGAAGAACGAGTCCTCTTTATAGGGATTCTGCGCCCCCATCCTTGTCTTGTTCAGAAGAAACCGTTCGATTTTCTGACAGACTTCGGAGATGGTCGAGAATTTCAGGCCCTTGTACAGCACGATCACGTCGGAATTCGACATGCTGAACTGCTGCATGAAGGCGGCGCTGGCCTGGATTTGGTGGAACGCCTCGCGGATCAGGTTCAGGTAGAAGGGGTCCTTGTCCTTCAACAAGGAGATGTGGAAGTGGATCGCCCGCAGGCCCTGCACCTCGCGCGAGGCCTGCTTCAAAAGGCCCAGCAGCCTGTCGTCGTCGTCCGCCGACCTTTCAGGCAGGGCGCCTTTGCGCTCCCCAGGGCGCACCCGCACATGGTCGCCCGACGGCCACTCCGGCTTGCGCATGCTTCCTCGTTCCCCCGACGGTACTCCATGCACCGCCGCATTTCATACCAAAGATCAAGCTTATAGCACCGCCCGGGTGTAGGGGTCATCCGGTTTGCGCGGCGCGGCGCGGCGCGGCGCGGCGCCGGTCCGGCTTGGTGCCGGCCCTTCGGACCGCCCGGCTTTCCGGGCGCACGGCCGGGGTTTCAACGGCATTTGCGCCTTTGCCGAAGGTGCGCTACATGACGCGGGCTCCCCCATTCCTTGGCCCGAACGCACGCATGGAGCCCGCCCGATGACCACCCAAACCGGTCACGACACGCTGAAGACGCGCCGCACCCTCGAAGTGGGCGGCAAGAGCTACGACTACTTCAGCCTCAAGGCGGCGGAGCAGGCCGGCCTGGGCGACGTGTCGCGGTTGCCCTTCTCGTTGAAGGTCCTGCTCGAAAACCTGCTGCGCTTCGAGGACGGGCGCTCGGTGACGGTGGACGACGCGAAGGCGGTCGCCGCCTGGTTGAAGGACCGCCGTTCCGACCGCGAGATCGCGTACCGTCCGGCCCGCGTCCTGATGCAGGACTTCACCGGGGTTCCGGCGGTGGTCGATCTTGCCGCCATGCGCGAGGCGATCATCAAGCTCGGTGGCGACCCCAAGAAGATCAATCCGCTCTCCGCCGTCGACCTCGTCATCGACCACTCGGTGATGGTGGACGATTTCGGAAGCCCGCTGGCCTTCCAGCGCAACGTCGACCTGGAATTCGAGCGCAACGGTGAACGCTACGCGTTCCTGCGCTGGGGCCAGAAGGCGTTCGACAACTTCCGCGTCGTCCCGCCGGGCACCGGCATTTGCCACCAGGTCAACCTCGAATACCTGGCCCAGACGGTCTGGACCGACGGCGACCAGAACGGCAGGACCGTGGCCTATCCGGACACGCTGGTGGGCACCGACAGCCACACCACCATGATCAACGGCCTGGGCGTGCTGGGCTGGGGCGTCGGCGGCATCGAGGCCGAGGCGGCGATGCTGGGCCAGCCGGTGTCCATGCTGATCCCCGAGGTGATCGGCTTCCGGCTGACCGGCCGGCTGAAGGAGGGCGCGACGGCGACCGACCTGGTGCTGACCGTCACCCAGATGCTCCGCAAGAAGGGCGTGGTCGGCAAGTTCGTGGAATTCTACGGCCCCGGCCTCGACACCATGTCCCTGGCCGACCGCGCGACGATCGCCAACATGGCGCCCGAGTACGGCGCCACCTGCGGCATCTTCCCGATCGATGCCGAGACCATCAAGTACCTGGAGTTCACCGGCCGTGACGCCGACCGCGTGAAGCTGGTGGAGGCGTACGCCAAGGCCCAGGGCATGTGGCGCGACGCCAACAGCCCCGATCCCCTGTTCACCGACACGCTGGAACTGGACCTCGGCACGGTCGACAGCTCGCTGGCCGGCCCGCGCCGCCCGCAGGACCGCGTCCTGCTGTCCCAGGCGGCCCCGGCCTTCAGCAATGAAATGGTGAACAGCTTCAAGCTGCCGTCCGACAAGTTGGGCACCCGGACCAGGGTGAAGGGCAGCGACTACGAGCTGACCCACGGCGACGTGGTGATCGCCGCCATCACCAGCTGCACCAACACCTCCAACCCCTCGGTTCTGATCGGTGCCGGCCTGCTTGCCAAGAAGGCGGTGGAAAAGGGCCTGACGTCCAAGCCGTGGGTGAAGACGTCGCTGGCGCCCGGCTCGCAGGTGGTGACCGACTATCTCGAGGCGGCCGGCCTGCAGTCCTACCTGGACAAGCTCGGCTTCAACCTGGTGGGCTATGGCTGCACCACCTGCATCGGCAACTCCGGCCCGCTGCCGGACCCGATCGCGGCGGCGGTGGAGGAGGGCGACCTGGTCGTCGCGGCGGTGCTCTCGGGCAACCGCAACTTCGAAGGCCGCGTGAACCCGCACGTCCGCGCGAACTATCTGGCCTCGCCGCCGCTGTGCGTGGCCTATGCGCTGGCCGGCTCCATGACCATCGACATCACCCAGGAGCCGCTCGGCACCGGCAAGGATGGCCAGCCGGTCTACCTGCGGGACATTTGGCCGAGCAGCCAGGAGATCGAGGCCACCATGCGGGCCGCGATCACCTCGGCCATGTACCGCAAGCGGTACGCGAACGTGTTCGAAGGCCCGGTGCAGTGGCAGAAGGTCCAGGTCGCCGAGGGCCAGACCTACAAGTGGGAGGCCGGCTCCACCTACGTCCGCAACCCGCCGATCTTCCAGGACATGCCGAAGGAGCCGGCGCCGGTCCATGACGTGAAGGGCGCGCGCCCGCTGGCGATCCTGGGCGACAGCATCACCACCGACCACATCTCGCCGGCCGGCTCGATCAAGAAGACCAGCCCGGCGGGTGAATACCTGCTGGGCTACCAGGTGCGTCCGGAGGACTTCAATTCCTACGGCGCGCGGCGCGGCAACCATGAAGTCATGATGCGCGGCACCTTCGCCAACATCCGCATCAAGAACGAAATGGTGGCCGGCGTCGAAGGCGGCGTGACCAAGCACCTGCCGTCGGGCGAGGTGATGTCGATCTACGACGCGGCCATGCGCTACCAGGCCGAAGGCGTGCCGCTGGTGGTCATCGCCGGCAAGGAGTACGGCACGGGCTCCAGCCGCGACTGGGCGGCCAAGGGCACGCGTCTTCTGGGCGTGAAGGCGGTCGTTGCGGAAAGCTTCGAGCGCATCCACCGCTCCAACCTGGTCGGCATGGGCGTCCTGCCGCTGCAGTTCCAGGAGGGCACCGACCGCCGGACGCTGAAGCTGGACGGCAGCGAGACCTTCGACGTTCTGGGCGTGGAAGCCGGACTGAAGCCGCGGATGACGCTCGAGCTTGCGATCCACCGGGCCGACGGCTCGGTTGCCCGGGTCCCGCTGCTCTGCCGCATCGATACGCTGGACGAGGTCGACTACTACAAGCACGGCGGCATCCTGCAGTACGTGCTGCGCAGCCTGGCAAAGGCCGCCTAAGGCACCGCCGGCACGGCGCGGAAAGGAAAGGGCCTTCCGGGAAACCGGAAGGCCCTTTCGGCTTTGAGGGGGCCGAAAACCGGTCCCTTTGATTTTGATGAAACGGGAGGTGCAACAAAAGCGGCGCAAAGGAAAGCAATTGAATTATAGTCGCCCTGCTTTGCCGATGGCGTGAGAGTCCTTATGACCGAAGACGACATCGAATGGTTGCAGAAGACCTATGCTTCTCACAGTGATGGCGACAGCAGTCCAATCGTGGCCCGTCTGGCGGAGGATGTGGAATGGGTGTACGGGCCGCCCCATCCCGCGAACCCGCTGTCCGGCACGTGGCATGGCCTCGAAGGGGTGCTGCGCTTCTTCGACGTGGTCCGGCGTTATTGGATCATCGAGCACATGACCAATGACGACATCGTGATCGACGGCGAGACGGCCATGGTGCGCGTTTTCGCCAGGATCCGCTTCAAACCCACCGGCCGCGCCGTCGACACCGTCATTCACCACCGCTTCGTCATCCGCGACGGCCTGATCCACCGGTTCGAGGAGGTGGTCAACCTGCCCGAGATCCTGACCGCGATCCAGGACGGGGATTGATCCCGGACCGGTTCCCCGGCCCGGATTCCGGTTGCGGTCGGGGTGGAGCGGCCGGCGGTTGCGGCTTCCCGGTTTCCGGTGCCGACTTGATCCGGACACGGGGCATGCCGCCCCGATCCGGGCGGGCGGGCACCGGCCCTTACCCCCGCCACGTGCGGAATTCCCCCACGTCCAAGTGGCAGAAGCGCTGGCCGGGGTAGATGCCGACGCCGCCTGCCTTCATCGAAACGAGCGTCCGGTAAAGCCGCTGCGTGGATACGCCGTCGACCCGGATGTCGGCGGCCATGCCCAGCATGTGGTAGCTGTTCTTCTCGCCCCCCACGAGCCGGTTGGTGGTCGGCGTGCGATAGCCGCACGTCACCTGGATCGGACGCCCGTCCAGCCGCCGTTGCAGCTCCGACAGGGCGTCGCACAGACGGGGGTCCAGCGGGCCCGGCTGCTCCTTGTGCCAATCGCGGAAGAAGTGGGCGAGCTGGCCCAAGGCGTCGGGATCGTACCGGCCGCGTCGGCGGTAGTTCACTTCCACGCGCTCGCCCGTGTACGGCGAAAACATGCGCAGGTGGCCGGTGCCGAATTGGGCGGCCGCCCCGACGTCCGCCATCACGCCCGCCCTGGCTGCGCCAACCGGCGCCGTCAATGCCGCAAGGCCGGCCCCCAGCCCCGCGAGGAACGCCCTGCGTTGAAGTTCCGGTGTGCCCCTCACCGCCCATCAGCCCCTTGTTATGGAAACGAGCCCGGGCTGTTAACCATCTCGGGCGGCCGAAGAACAAGACGAGGGGCTCCATCTACCCCCCTTTTCCCCCGTCCTGTTCTGTCGTTCGTGGAGGTCGCATGTCCGGCCGGTTGAGGAACGCTCCGACCGGGGCTGCGCCGTGCGTGCAGGGGCGATCCCCCATCCGGCGTTCCTCCCGGGACTCGACGATTGCCGGCCCGGGGCGGCCGGTGGCGTGACGGGTCCCGGACCGGGTGGCGAGAGGTCGGGCTTGCGTACCGCGGTGTGGCTCGCAATATCGGACCGCGGCCCGCCGCGGGCGGGACTGGAAGGATTGGGATGCGCCGGTGAGCCTGGAGGAGATGTACGCCCGTGTGGCGTTGCGCCACGACGAGCTGAAGGACATGCTGGCGTCCGGCACACTGGACGGCGACGCCTTCGCCAAGGCGTCGAAGGAATACGCGGAGCTGGAACCCATCGCCGAAGCGGTGGGCGAGTTGCGCAAGGCCCGGGCCGACCGCGCCGGGCTGGAGGCGCTGCTGGCCGACCCCGAGATGAGGGAGCTTGCGGCCGAGGAGGCGGCGGAGCTCGACCGCCGCCTGCCGGAGATGGAGCGGCGCATCCGCATCCTGCTGCTGCCCAAGGACGAGGCGGATGCGCGCAACGCCATCCTGGAGGTTCGGGCGGGCACCGGCGGCGACGAGGCCGCGCTGTTCGCCCGCGACCTGTTCGGCATGTACCAGCGCTACGCCCAGTTGCGGGGCTGGCGGTTCGAGGTGCTCTCGGTCGCGGAAACGGACCTCGGCGGCTTCAAGGAGGCCCAGGCCACCATCTCCGGGCGCGGCGTGTTCGAGCGTCTGAAGTTCGAAAGCGGCGTCCACCGGGTGCAGCGCGTGCCCGATACCGAGACCCAGGGACGCATCCACACTTCCGCCGCCACCGTGGCCGTGCTGCCCGAGGCCGAGGAGGTGGACGTGCAGATCGAGGAAAAGGATCTGCGCATCGACACCTACCGCGCGTCGGGCGCGGGCGGACAGCACGTCAACAAGACCGACAGCGCCGTGCGGATCACCCACCTGCCCACCGGCCTCGCCGTGGCGATGCAGGAGGAGAAGAGCCAGCACAAGAACCGGGACAAGGCGATGCGCCTGCTGCGGGCCCGGCTCTACGAGATGCAGCGCGAGGCCCGCGACGCCGCACGCGCCGCCGACCGGAAAAGCCAGGTCGGCTCCGGCGACAGGTCGGAGCGGATCCGCACCTACAACTTCCCGCAGGGACGGGTGACCGACCACCGGATCAACCTGACGCTCTACAAGATCGAGCGTGTGATGCTGGGCGAACTGGACGAGCTGGTGGACGCGCTGCTGGCCCACGACCAAGCCGCCCGGCTGGCGGAGCTGGGGTGAGCGGGTCCACCCCCCCGGCGCCCGCGGCCACCCGCGCCGGGGCGCTGGCCGCCGCGGTCCGGCGTTTGTCGGATGCGGGGGTTGCCGATCCGCGCCTGGACGCCCGCCTGCTGCTGGAGGCTGCCGCCGGGGTCGACCGCACCGCGCTGCTGCTGGAGCCGGACCGGGCCCTGGACGGGGATGCCGCCGCCCGATTCGAGGCCATGGTGACCCGCCGCGCCGCGCGGGAGCCGGTCCACCGCATCCTGGGCGAGCGGGAATTCTGGGGGCTGCCCTTCCGCCTGTCGCCCGCCACCCTGGAACCGCGCCCGGACACGGAAACGGTCGTCGCGGCCGCACTCGACCTGATCGCCGACCGGGAGCGTGCGTGGCGGATCCTGGATCTGGGCACGGGCAGCGGCTGCATCCTCCTGGCGCTCCTGTCCGAACGCCCGGCCGCCTTCGGGATCGGGGTGGACCGGTCCGCCGGGGCGGCGGCCACGGCGCGGGCCAACGCTGTCCGGCTGGGTCTGGACGGCCGCGCGGCGTTTCTGGTCGCGGATTGGGGCGACGGCCTGGCGGGTCGGTTCGACCTGGTGGTTTCCAACCCGCCCTACATTCCGTCGGGCGATGTCGCCGGCCTGGAGCCGGAGGTCCGGGACCACGACCCGGCCACGGCGCTGGCGGCGGGCCCGGACGGGCTGTCCGCCTACCGCGCCCTGGCGGACCGCCTGCCCGGCCTGCTTGCGCCCGGCGGGGTGGCGGTGCTGGAACTGGGGGCGGGTCAGGCGGCTGCGGTACCGGATCTCATGTCGGCGGCCGGGTTGCAGATCCTGGGCGTGCGGGACGACCTGGGTGCGGTCCCGCGGGCGCTCATGCTCCGGAACGGCGGCGGCCGGGTGGTGGGACCTAAAAAAAAGTTTGGAACCAGCGGGTCTGGTGATTAGGTTTTGTGTACTGGCGTTGATTGGCGTTTCGGCCACGACGCAACTGCGCGCCCAACGTTGTCCAACGTTGTCCCGGAAGAAGGCCCGTCCTTCGGAACGGACAGCGATGTTGATGCGGCGAAGACGCCGTTCCGGTGGTAAGCCGGCGGTCGTGGGGCAGCGCCAAGCCAAGCCGAGGGGCTAGAGTCGATCCGAATGAGACAAGGCAACAACAACCGGCGTCCGCGCCGCGGTGGTGCTGGCGGTGGCGGCGGTGGCGGCGGCGGTGGTGGTGGCGGCGGCGGCGGCAACCACGGCCGGCGCAACAACGTCCCCCTGCGTCATCAGAACTTCGACAGCAACGGGCCGGACGTCCGCATCCGCGGCAACGCCTACCAGGTGCACGAGAAATATCTCCAGCTGGCGCGCGATGCGGCGGCCGCGGGCGATCGGGTGCAGGCCGAAAACTATTTCCAGCACGCCGAGCATTATTACCGCATCATCCTGCAGATCAACGAACAGCAGGCGGCGGAACAGCGCCAGCGCCAGCCCCACCAGAATGGCGGCAACGGTCACCAGCCGATGCCCAACGGCAACGGCCACGACGCCGAGGCCGAGGACGGCGACGAGTTCGAGGACGAGGGTCCCCGGCCGGTGATGTAGGCCGGCGGGGCGCCCGCCGGGGTGCCGCGTCGTGAGACTCCTGTTCTGGGTTCAGCATCTCCTGGGCATCGGGCATGTCCGCCGTGCCGCACGGATTGCCTCGGACCTGGCCGACGCCGGGTTCGAGGTCACCGTCGCCGAGGGCGGTTTCCCCGTGCCGGGTGTCGACTGGGGGCGTGCACGGGTGGCCCGCCTGCCGCCGGCCCGTGCCCTGGACGAGACCTTCAAGACGATTGTCGGCGAGGACGGCCGGCCCGTGGACGCGGCGTGGAAAAAGCGCCGCGCCGCCGCGACTCTGGCCCTGGCCGCCGAGCGGAAGCCCGAAATCCTGCTGGTGGAAACCTGGCCGTTCGGCCGGCGGGCGTTCCGGTTCGAGTTGCGGCCATTGGTCGAGATGGCCCGGCTGCGCCGGCCGAGGCCGCTGGTCCTCTGTTCGGTCCGCGACATCCTGGTGGCGAAGGACGATCCCGCGCGGTTGGCCGAGATGGCGGACTGGGCGGAACGCGGCTTCGACCGGGTGCTCGTCCACGGCGATCCCGACCTTGTGCCGTTCGGGGCCACCTTTCCCCTGGCCGACCGCATCGCGGACCGGATCGTCTACACCGGCTATGTGGCACCGCCGGCCCGCCCCGTGGCCGCAGGGGCGGGTGACGGGCAGGGCGAGGTGGTGGTTTCCGCCGGCGGCGGAGCCGTCGGCGGGCCGTTGCTGGAGGCCGCGCTCGCGGCCCGGCCCTTGACGCCGCTGGCCGAAGCGCCCTGGCGCCTGCTGTGCGGTCCGGACATGCCCGACGATGCCGTCCGTGCGCTGACCGCCAAGGCCCCGCCCGGCGTGGTCGTCGAACGGGCGCGGCCCGACTTTCCGGACCTGCTGGCCCGGTGCGCCGTGTCCGTAAGCCAAGCCGGCTACAACACGGTCATGGACCTTCTGCGTGCCCGGTGCCGGGCCGTGGTGGTCCCCTTCGCCCGCGGGGCCGAAACCGAACAGGCGCTGCGGGCCGAACTGCTGGCACGGCGCGGCGTGCTCACGATCGTGCCCGAAGCCGGCCTGTCGCCGCGGACCCTGGCGGACGGTATCGCCGCCGCGTTGGCCGCGCCCGCGCCGTCCGCCCTGCCGGTGCCCCTGGACGGGGCGGCCCGCACCGCGGAACTGGTGCGACGGCTTGCCGGTCCGGAACGCGCGGACTGATACCGCCGAGCGCATGTCCCCATGCGCTCGGCTTATTCCTCAGGCGCCGGCGGTCCTGTGGACCCTGGCTTGCGCGCCATCCGGCGCGGGGCGCGGTCGCGCCCTCCGGCATGCGACGGTCGATACCTTTCGCATGCCGGCAGACCCTCGACACCCCCCGTCCGGTCCGCCATCTTGGCGCCATGACCGACGTACCGACCGCCGAACCCCGCTCTCCCGGCACCCCCTCCGGCACCGGCAAGCCCGCCGGGCTGTACCTGGTGGACGGCTCCGGCTACATCTTCCGGGCCTTCCACGCCCTGCCGCCGATGAACCGGCCCGACGGGACGCCGGTGAATGCCGTCTATGGGTTCACGGGCATGCTCATGCGCCTGCTGGCGGATCTGCATGCCGAGGCGGTGGCCGTGGTGTTCGACGCCAACCGCAACAATTGGCGGAACGCGGTCTACGACCAGTACAAGGCCAACCGGAGCGAGACCCCGCCCGAACTGGTGCCCCAGTTCCCCCTGATCCGCGAGGCGGTGGACGCCTTCAACCTGCCCGCCCTGGAATTGGAGGGCTACGAGGCCGACGACCTGATCGCCACCTACGCCAAGGTCGCGGCGGCCGAAGGCATCCCGGTCACCATCGTCTCGTCCGACAAGGACCTGATGCAGTTGGTGGGCCCCGGCGTGCGCATGTGGGACCCCATCAAGCAGAAGCCGATCGAGGCCGCCGAGGTGGCCGAGAAGTTCGGCGTCCCCCCGGAAAAGGTCGTGGATGTCCAGGCGCTGGCCGGCGACAGCGTGGACAATGTGCCGGGCGTCCCCGGCATCGGGATCAAAACGGCCGCCCAGCTCATCGCCGAGTACGGCGATTTGGAGACGCTGCTGGCCCGGGCCGGCGAGATCAAGCAGCCCAAGCGCCGGGAATGCCTGATCCAGTATGCCGACCAGGCCCGCATCTCCAAGCGGCTGGTCCAGCTCGACGCCAACGCGCCGATGCCGCTGCCGGTGACGGACCTGACGGTCCGCGCACCCGATCCCGTCCGCCTCGTCAGCTTCCTGCGCGCCCAGGGCTTCCGCAGCCTGGTGCAGCGGGTGGAGCAGGAGGCGGCCAAGCTTGGCGTGCGCACGCCCGTCGCCCCACCGGCCGTGTCCGGCGGCGCATCCTCCGCACCGGACGGGGCGGACGAAGCGCCATCCTCCGGCAACGGGGCATCCGATAACGGGGCCGTTGTCCCCAGCCGCCGGACCGAACCCGACGGGCCCGCGAACTACGAGCTGGTGGATACCGTCGAGGCATTGGATCGTTGGATCGCAATGGCGGCCGAGGCCGGCGTGGTGGCGGTCGACACCGAGACCGACAGCCTGCTGCCCTCGGCCGCCAAGCTGGTGGGCGTGTCCCTGTCGGTGACGCCCGGCCGGGCCTGCTACATCCCGCTGGGCCATGTGGCGGCGGAGGCGCCGGTGGGCGGCGAGTTGGATTTCTCCGACCAGGCCCCGCCCCGGCAGATCCCGCTGGCCGAGGCCGTCGCGCGCCTGAAGCCGCTGTTGGAAAACCCGTCCGTCCTCAAGGTCGGCCACAACCTGAAATTCGACTGGCAGGTGCTGCGCCGGCACGGCATCGAGATGGCGCCGTGGGACGACACCATGCTGATTTCCTATGTGCTGGACTGCGGCCGGCACAACCACGGCATGGACGACTTGGCGGCCCGGCACTGCAACCACACAACCATCAGCTACGACAGCGTCACCGGGACCGGGCGCAACCGCATCACCTTCGACCGGGTGCCCCTGGACAAGGCCTGCACCTATGCGGCCGAGGATGCCGACATCACGCTGCGGCTGTGGCGGGTGCTGAAGCCCCGGTTGGTGCGCGAGCGGGCGACCGCACTGTACGAGACGATCGAGCGGCCGCTGGTCCGCGTCGTCGCCGAAATGGAAACCCGCGGCATCCGCGTGGATCCGCGCGTCCTGCAGGACCTGTCCCGACGGTTCGGCGAACGCCTCCAGCGGATCGAGGCCGAGATCCACGGGCTGGCCGGCCGGGTCTTCAACGTCGGCTCGACCAAGCAGCTCGGCGATGTGCTGTTCGGCGACCTGGGCCTGCCCGGCGGGCGCAAGCTGAAGACCGGCGGCTATTCCACCGACAGCGCCGTGCTGGAACCCCTGGCCGAGCAGGGGCACGACATCGCGGCCAAGGTGCTGGCCTGGCGGCAGACGTCCAAGCTGCGCTCGACCTACACCGACGCCCTGCAGGAGCAGATCCAGAAGGACGGCCGGGTGCACACGTCCTTCTCCCTGGCGTTGACCAACACCGGGCGCCTGTCCTCGTCCGATCCGAACCTGCAGAACATCCCCATCCGCACCGAGGAGGGGCGCGAAATCCGCCGCGCCTTCGTCGCCGAACCGGGATGCAAGCTTCTGTCGGTGGACTATTCGCAGATCGAGCTGCGCCTGATCGCGGAGATCGCCGGCATCGACGCCATGAAGGAGGCGTTCAACGCCGGCATCGACATTCACGCCGCCACCGCCCACCAGGTGTTCGGCGTGCCGCTGGACCAGATCAACGGCGACCTGCGCCGGCGTGCCAAAACCATCAACTTCGGCATCATCTACGGCATTTCGGGCTTCGGCCTGGGCCAGCGCCTCGGCATTCCGCCCGGCGAAGCCAACCGCTTCATCCAGCAGTACCTGGACAAGTACTGGCAGCTCCGCGACTACATGGAGAAGACCAAGGAGGAATGCCGGGCGACGGGCTACGTCACCACCCTGTTCGGCCGGCGGTGCCACATCCAGGGCATCCGCGACCAGAACCCGAACCGCCGGGCTTCCGCCGAACGCCAAGCCATCAATGCGCCCATCCAGGGCACCGCGGCCGACATCATCAAGCGCGCCATGGTGCGCATCCCCGGCGCGCTCGATGGGGCCGGGCTGAAGGCGCGGATGCTGTTGCAGGTGCACGACGAACTGCTGTTCGAAGTGCCCGAAGCCGAGGTCGAGGCGACGACGGCCGTGGTGCGGGCGGTCATGGAAGGGGCCGCCAACCTGTCGGTCCCGCTCCTGGCCGAGGCCGGCGCCGCCGACAATTGGGCCGACGCGCACTGAGGCGCCGGGGGACCGCCCTCAGACCGGTTTCAGCGGCCGGTGCGGCGGCGGGGGCGCTTCGACCGTCACCCCGTCGCCGGGGCGGACCACCCCGCCCGTCACGACAATGCCCATGATCCCCGCCTTGCGGACCAATCCACCGTCCGCGTCGCGGTCCAAGACCGCCGCCATCAGGCCCGGCCGGAACCGGTCCAGCTGGAAGCACGGGTTGCGCAGGCCCGTCACCTCGACCACGGCGGTGCCGCCCAGGTGGAGCCGGGCGCCGGTCGGCAGGCCCAGCAGATCGATGCCGCGGGTTGTGATGTTCTCGCCCATGTCCCCGGCCGACACGTCGAAGCCGGCGGCCCGCAGCGCGTCGTGCAGCTCGGCATGGATCAGGTGCACCTGGCGCAGGTTGGGCCGTGTGGGGTCCTTGGCCACCCGCGACCTGTGCCGCACGGTCCTGCCCATGTGGGCGTCATCCTCCACGCCCAGGCCGGCCAGAAGCCGGATCTCGTCCCGGTTCTCCTTGGAGAACGTGTGCTTCGCACCGCGGCTGACCGCCGTTACCGTCCCGTCCATCGCCCGTCCGTCCCGGTGCTCTGGAAACCGTCGATGCAAGCGGTTCGGCGCCGGCGGGTCAACGGCCTGCACGTGATGCCTCCAAGGGGGCTGGCGCAGGGGACCCGGCCGGCTGCTATGATGCCGGGCATTTTCATCGCCGTCCCTCCGAAGGCCCGCCACCCATGAGCCCGTCCGGTCCGATCCCCCTTGTCGGTGTCCCCGCCTGCGCGCAGGAGGTCGGCGGCTACCCGTCCTACACGGCGGGCGAGAAGTACGTCCGCGCGGTGTCGGAAGGCGCCAAGGCGCTGCCCGTCATCATCCCGCCCCTGGGGTCGGGGATCGACGTCGATGATCTGGCCGCGCGGCTGGACGGGTTGCTGGTCACCGGAAGCCTGTCCAACGTCGAGCCGCACCGGTACGGCGGCGGGCCGGACCTGTCGCTTCCGCCCCACGATCCGGCGCGCGACGCCACCACCTTGCCGCTGATCCAGGCCTGCCTGCGCCGCAGCGTTCCGATCCTGGCCATCTGCCGCGGTCTGCAGGAGCTGAACGTGGCGATGGGCGGGACCCTGCACGCCCGCGTCCACGACGTTCCGGGCCGGATGGACCACCGCGCCCGCGGGCAGACGCCCGAGGAGCGCTACGCGCCCGCGCACCCCGTCCGCATCCTGCCCGGCGGGCTGCTTGCCGGCATCGCCGGCACCGGGGAGGCCCCCGGGGAAGCGACGGTCAATTCGCTCCACTGGCAGGGCATCGACCGCTTGGCACCCGGCCTGCGGGTCGAGGCCGAAGCACCGGACGGAACCATCGAGGCGGTGTCGGTGGAGATGGCGGGCGCCTTCGCACTGGCCGTGCAATGGCACCCGGAATGGCGGTTCGCCGAAAACCCGCTGTCGACCGGTCTGCTGGCCGCCTTCGGCGAGGCGGCACGGTCGCGCGCGCTGGCGCGGACGCGCCGGGTGGCAGCGGAGTAGAGGGGGCCGAACCCTCAGGACCCCGCGACCCAGACCACCCACAGCGACAGGGCCGGGAAGGCCGTCAGCAGGGCGATGCGGACCATGTCCGACGCCAGGAACGGCATCACGCCCCGGAACGTCTCGGACATGGGCACGTCGCGGGCCATGGAGTTGATGACGTAGACGTTCATCCCGACCGGCGGCGTGATCAGGCCGACCTCGGTCGTCACCAGCACCAGGATGCCGAACCAGATCGCCGTGTCGTCCCAGCCCATCCCGAAGTCCAACACCCGCATGGCCGGCAGGAACACCGGGATGGTCAGCAGGATCATGCTGAGGCTGTCCATCAGGCAGCCCAGCACGAAATAAAGCAGCAGGACGGCGATGACGACCGCCATGGGGTCGAACCCGCCGTCCGCGATCCACGCGGCCAGATCCGCCGGCATCCGCGTGAACGCCAGGAAGGCGTTGAAGATGTCCGCACCCAGCAGGATCAGGAAGATCATAGCCGTCGTCTCGGCGGTGCCGGCGATGCAGTCCACCAGCCCGCGCCGGTCCAGTCCGCCCCGCACCCGGGCGAGCACACCCGTGGCGAACGCGCCGACCGCGGCGGCCTCGGTGGGGGTGAAGACGCCGCCGTAGATGCCGCCGATCACCACGGTGAAGATGAGCACGACCGGCCAGACACCGCGAACCGCCGCCCATTTCTCCGCCGGCGTCGCACGCGCGCCGGCAGGGCCGTGCTCGGGGTGGAGGCGGACATAGACGGCGATGGCCAGCATGTACCCGGCGGTGGCGATCAGGCCGGGGACGATGGCCGCCAGGAACAGGGTGCCGATGTTCTGTTCGGCCAGGATGCCGTACACCGCGAGCACCACCGAGGGCGGAATCAGGATGCCCAGCGTCCCGCCCGCGGCGAGCGTCCCGGTGGCCAGCCGGCCGGAATAGCCGTAGCGGCGCATCTCGGGCAGGGCCACCTGGCACATGGTGGCGGCGGTGGCGAGCGACGAGCCGCAGATGGCCCCGAACCCGGCACAGGCCCCGATGGTCGCCATCGCCAGTCCGCCCCGGCGATGGCCGAGGAACACGTAGCCCGCGCGGTAGAGCGCGGCCGACACCCCGGCCTTGCCGGCGAAAGACCCCATCAGCAGGAACAGCGGGATGATCGACAGGTCGTAGTTGGAAAAGCGGAAATAGGCCGCGGACTTCAGGTATGCCGCCAACGGCGCCCACCCGACCACCGACACGTATCCCGTGGCCCCGGCCGCCATCATCGCCACCGCGATCGGCACGCGCAGCGCCAGCATCGCCATCAGCAGGGCGAACATGGCGAGGGCCAAGCCGATGCCCTCGAACCCGAAGGCGCTCATGCGCGCGCCTCCCGCAGGCCGCGGACGACCCCATGCGCGCACGTCGCGCACAGCACGGCCAGCGACACCAGGATCGGCAGGAAGGCGGGCCACACCGGAACCCCGAGGACCATCGTCGTCTCGCCGTACCGGCCGGTTTCCGGATCGGGAATGCGGTCCACCATGCCGGCGTGCATCTGGACCAGCAGCAGGACGGCGAAGCCCAGATAGACCAGGGCGCCCAGCGCGTCGAGAAGCCCCTTGGCCCAGGCCGGTGCGCGCTGGGTGAAAATGTCCACCGCCACGTTGCCGCGGCGCATCTGGCAGAGCGGCAGGAACGCGAAGACGGCCACGGCGCAGCCCATGGACACCAGCTCGTAGTCGCCCGGGATCGGACGCCCGTACAGGTAGCGCAGGGTGACGCTGGCCACGGTCAGGAGCGTGATGGCGCCCAGGACGGTCCCGCCGAAGCCGGCGAGCCACAGCGAGACCCGCTCCAGGGCCCGTCCGACCGGGCCGGCCGCGGCACCGGCCTCAGGCATGCTTGGCGATCAGGGCGCGCGCCTCGTCCAGCAGCGCCTGACCGTCGACGCCGCGTTGCTGCATCGACATCACCCATGCCTCGACGACCGGGCGCGTCGCCTCGCGCCAGCGCGCGACCTCGTCCGCCGACAGTTCGTGGATCCGGTTGCCGCGTTGCGCCGCGGCGTCCCGTCCCTTGGCCGCCGCCGCGTCCCAGGCCTCCCCGGCCAGGCGCGAGAACGGCAGGCCGCGGTTCCGGTCCAGCACGTCGCGCAGGTCGGCGGGCAGGTTTTCGTAGGTCCGCCGGTTCATCGCCAGGATGAAGGTGGCGGTGTAGAGACCCGGTGTGCCCGGGATCACCGTGTGGGTCTTGCACAGTTCGTGCACGCGGATGGTGGGCACGACTTCCCACGGGATCACCGCGCCGTCGATGGTGCCGCGGGACAGGGCCTCGGGCACCGCGGGCACCGGCATGCCCACCGTGTCCGCCCCCAGCGCCTTCAGCGTCTCGTTCGCCTGGCGGGTGGGGAAGCGCAGCTTCAGCCCCTTCAGGTCCTCCATGGTGCGGACCAAACGGTCGCGCGTGTGGATGTGGCCCGGATCGTGGGCCCAGAACCCGACCGGCACCACCTCGCGGAACTCCTGGCGCAGGTGCTTGTCCGCGAACTCCGCCAGCGCCAGGCTGGTGGCCCGCGCCGACCCCGCCAGGAAGGGCAGTTCGAACACCTCGATCAGGGGGAAGCGGTTCGGGGTGTAGCCGGGCAGGGTCCACACCATGTCGACGATCCCGTCGCGGGCCTGGTCGAACAGTTGCGGGGGCGCGCCGCCGAGCTGCATGGCGGGGAAGATCTGCACCCGGATGCGGTTCTGGCTTTCCTCCGCCAACCGCTTCGCCCACGGCTCGAACACGCCCGTCTGGCCGGTCGTCGTGGCCGGCAGGAAATGGTGCAGGCGCAATGTGACCTGGGCCTGCGCGTTGGCGCCGGAGTAGCGGGCGACGAGGGGGGCTGCCACCGCGCCGCCGAGGGTGGCCTTCACGAACTGACGCCGTCGCATGACGCGGACTCCTGTTGCACCCCGGCGGGGTGGCCGGGCGGTCGGCGCACTCTATAGACCGGGGTCCGGTGTCCCTCAACCCATGGCGGCCTCCCTCCATCCGCCCTGCCGTTCGGCGCTGGCCGCAGGGTGGCGCGGGGGGTAAGTTTCCATCCGGCGACGCCACGACGTCGCCGCGACCCGCCCCGAAGGGAGCCCGTCATGACCTATGCCGTTCCGCTCTGGGCGCAGCCGGCCTTGCCCGTCCGGGGGGCCGATGCGCTGTTCCCGGTCCGACGCATCTACTGCGTCGGCCGCAACTACGCCGCCCACGCCCGCGAGATGGGCCACGACCCCGCCCGCGAACCCCCGTTCTTCTTCCAGAAGCCGGCGGACGCGCTGGTCCAGGACGGCGGCTTCATGCCTTACCCCCCGGCCACCCGCGACCTGCACCACGAGATCGAACTGGTCGTGGCCCTGCACAAGGGTGGTGCGAACATCCCGGCGGACAAGGCGCTGGAGCATGTGTTCGGTTATGCGGTGGGACTGGACATGACCCGCCGCGACCTGCAGGGCGAAGCGAAGAAGGCCGGCCGGCCCTGGGACATGGGCAAGGGCTTCGACCACTCCGCCCCGTGCTCGGCCGTCGTGCCGGCCGCCGTCGCCGGGCACCCGTCGAGCGGGCGCATCTCGCTGAGCGTGAACGGGCAGACGCGCCAGGACGGCGATATCGCCGATATGATCTGGAGCGTGCCCGAAACCATCGTCTACCTGTCGGGCCTGGTCGAGCTGATGCCCGGCGACCTGATCTTCACCGGAACCCCGGAGGGCGTCGCCGCCTGTGCGCGGGGCGACGTGCTGGAAGGCCGGATCGACGGCATAGGCGATCTGCGCATCACCGTCGCCTGAACCATCGCCGCTTCCGCGGTTTTCGAAAGGCCCCGCACGTGCGTGTCTGCACCTGGAACATCAACTCGGTCCGCTTACGGCTGGACCTGCTTTTGAAGCTGCTCGACGAGCACGCGCCCGACGTGGTCTGCCTGCAGGAGACCAAGGTGGTGAACGACCAGTTCCCCCTGGCGGCGGTGCGGGACCGCGGCTACGTCCACATCCACGTGTCCGGCATGAAGGCCTACAACGGCGTTGCGATCCTTTCGCGCATCCCGTTCCGGCACACCGAAACGCCGCACTGGTGCGGCCGGACCGACTGCCGCCATGCCGCCGCGGTGCTGGAAAACGGGGTGGAGGTGCACTCCCTCTACATCCCGTCCGGCGGCGACATCCCCGATCCCGCGGTCAACGACAAGTTCGCCCACAAGCTCCAATTCCTGGACGAGCTGACGGCGTGGTGGCCGACCGCCCGCTCGGCCGAGCGGCCGATGGTGCTGACCGGCGATCTGAACATCGCGCCTTTGGAACACGACGTCTGGTCCCACAAGGAGCTGCTGGACGTGGTCAGCCACACCCCCATCGAGGTGGAGAAGCTGACGGCGATGCAGGCGTCCATCGGTTGGGTGGACGCGGTGCGCCGCTTCGTGCCCGCCGACCGGAAACTCTACACGTGGTGGAGCTACCGGGCGCAGGACTGGAACGCGTCGGATCGCGGCCGGCGGCTCGACCACGTCTGGGTGACGCCCCCGTTGGCGGCCGGGCTCAAAGGCTACAAGGTCCTGCGCGAGGCCCGCGGCTGGGAACCGAAGCCGTCCGACCACGTGCCGGTGCTGGTCGATCTGGAGCCGTAGGAGTGGCCGCTCAGCCGGTCTTCGCGAACATGAAGTACCGGCCGGGCTCCACCGTTTCCGGCAGGGGCAGCGGGGCCAGGTCCGGGAGGTCCAGCGGCTGGTCGCCGACCACCACGGCCCCGTTCGCCAGCAACGGCACCAGGAGCCGGGCGGCTGCCGCGGCCAGCCATCGGCTGGCCGCCTCGTCGCCGTTGCCGACATCCATGTGGGCGAGCACGGCCGGCGCGCCGATCCGGGCGCCCGCCGTGGGCAGTGTTTCCAGGAAGTCGCCGAGGATCAGGCGGTCGGGCGGCGGCAGGGACCGCGGGTGCGCCATCACTTCGCGTTCGAACACGAAGACGTCCCGGCCGGGAAGCCGTTCGACCAGATGGGAATAGGTCCGGCCGTTGCCGAGGCCGAGTTCCAGCACCGGCCCGGACAGATCGGCCACCCGTGCGGCGGCCGCGTCCAGGCAGTCGCGTTGCGCGGTCAGCCGGCGGATGAAGCTGTCGAGCCGGCTCAACGCACCTCCCTCAGCCCTTCGTGGCCACGGCCTCGCGCAACTGCCGGGTGGTTTTTTCCAGGCGCTGGGCCAGGACGCGCATGATCTCCACCGCCATCTGCGGGAACTCGGTGATCAGGCGGAAGAACAGTTCCTTCGAGATGCACAGGGTATTGAGTTGGGTCGCCGCGCGGATGGTTGCCGTGCGCGGCACGTCGCACAGGATGGCGATTTCACCCACGAAGTCGTTCCGGCCCACGGTCGCCACCTTCAGCGGCCCGTTCGGCGTGTTCACGATGACCTCGGCCTCGCCATCCATGATGATGTAGGCGGCGTTGCCCATCTCGTCCTGACGGAACAGGATGTCGCCGGCATTGAAGACGACCCGTTCGCTGGTGAAGGCCAGCAGCTTCAGCTTCGACTGCTCGACATTGGCGAACAGCGGGATCTTGCGCAGCAGTTCGACTTCTTCCGCCAGGCTCACAACCATCCTCCCTTTCGCGGCCGATCGTCATCGGCCGTCACTCCTGCCCTATGACCTCGTCGACGGGCGTGCCGGGACGTGTGACTTCGTCGAACGTCCCGTTCGCGACCAGCTGGCCGTTCTGCAGGACCAGGACACGGTCGAAGTGGCGGGCCATGCTGGGCCGGTGGACGAACCAGACGAGGCCGCGCCCCTTGCGGGCTTGAAGCGCCATGGTGTGTACCACCGCCTGGCTCGCCCCGTCGAGGCCGGCCGTGGCCTCGTTCAGGACCAGAAAATCCGGATTCTTCAGGAGCGCCCGGGCCAGAAGGACTTTCTGCCGTTGCGCGGCGGACAGCCGCGATCCGCCGATGCCGACGGGCATGTCCAGGCCGACGGACACGATGATGAGGCGCAGGTGGAGCTGTTCGACCACCGCCGCCAGCAGGCCGCCGATGCGCGTCCCCACCTGCGGCTGGCCGTAGGCCACCTTGCCGAACAGGATGTTGTCCTGGAGTGTGGCGGCCGGGTTGTAGCGGTCGGGGCGGAAGAACGCCACGGCGCCCTTCAGATGGTCGGGCAGGTCGCGGGCGAAGACCCGCCGGGCCTCCAGGATGCGGGCCTGCATGGCCGCGTCCAGCAATCCCAGGCGGTGGCGGGCGACCACCATCTTGAAGGGCAGGCGCAGGATCTGGTCGCGGCTTTCGCCGGTCAGGGCCCCCAACCCGTCGCGCGCGACACGTTGGATGATGGGCTGGAAGGCGGGCAGGTCCTCGGCGCTGATGAAGCTGAACCGCTCGAAGAACTCGTGGCCGGGCGGCAGGTCGGCGAACAGCTCGACCATGGTTTCCGCCATCTTGACGCCCATGCGCAGGAAGTCGTCCGTCAGGCCGGTGCGGTCCAGAACCTGCAGCGTGTAGGGGTGGGTCGCCAGATTGTCGTGGGCGAACTCGGCCCGGATGGGGGACCCGAACAACAGGTTCTCGGCCACCGAGGCGTTGGTGTTGTACCGGCCGGGGTCGAACCGCTCGACCAGTTGCGCCAGCGCCGGCTCCTCCAGATGGGCTTGGACGGCCGCCCGTGCCTCCAGAATGCGCTTGGCGGCGTCGGGGTGGCGGACGGGGTCGATCCGGCCATGCAGGCCCAGGGCATAGACGTCCGCGGTCAGGTCCACCGTGTCGAGGACATCCAACAGGCGTTGCTCCAACTCGGCCGGCGAGGAGCAGCCGGCCGCCTTGTAGTCCACCCAGTCGGCGTTGATGTCGAAGTCCGCGTTGCCCGCGGCGGCGGCCTCCATGGCGCGCCGCCTGCGCCGGATCCTGCCCTGTGCGTCGTACCGGGCCGGTCGCAACGGCCGGTGCCGCAGCCCGTAGATCAGGTTGTCGCGGACCGTGGCGGTCAGCAGGTACGCCGTGGGGCCGACATAGGCGATCCGGCGGCCGGTCACGGCGGCCGGCAGCCGGTACAGGTCGCGGTCGCCGATCTGGACCCGCCCGCCGGACGGCGGCAGAAGCCCGGCCAGCATCATAGCCAGTTCGGTTGCGCCGCCGCCGGTCGAAATGACGGCGACGTGCCGGCCGGCCGGGATTTCCAGGCTCAAATCCTCGACGACCCTGCGGCCGGTGTCCTCGGCGATGGAGACGTTCGCCAGGTTGATCGGGCCGTCGAGCGGCCGGTCGTCCTCCGGTTCGCCGTCGAGGTCGGGCGCCTCCCGGACGCCGGCGGGTTGGAACTGCTCGACGATCTGCTCGTACTTGACCCGTACGTCCTCCTTCTGCTGGTACCAGTCCAGGAGCTCCTTCCACGGGCCGGCGAGGTCCTTGTACGCGGCCAGCACCGCCACCAGGGCACCGAAGGTGATGGTGCCCTTGATCACCAGATAACCGCCGATGGAATAGAAGAAGAAGGGCGTGAGCTGGTTGATGAAGTTGTTCAGGAATTTGATGAAGAACTTGCGTTGATAGATTTCGAAGCGGACGTCGTAGATGTCGCCCAGCCGGTGGGACACGTCCGCCAAGTGCCATGCGGCGGCATCGTTCGACCGGATTTCCTGGATGCCGGCGATGGACTCGCCGACCCGGTCCGAAACACTGCGCATCAGGCGCACGCGGAGCTTGCCCAGCTGGTTCACCTTGCGTTGCAGCCGGGGAATCAGCCAGCCCTGGAAGGGGTAAAGCGCGACCGCCGCCGTGCCCAGTACGGGGTCCTGCACGAAAATGAAGGACAAATAGACCAGCAGCATGCCGCCCTGCTGGGCGGGTTGGGCAATGGCCTCGCCGATGAAGTTGCCGACGGGTTCGGTTTCGGCCGTGATCATGGAGATGATCTCGCCCGTGCTGGTCCTGCGGAAATGGGGCAGGGGGAAGCGCAGGATCTGCGCGTACAGCGAGTACCGCAGCCGGCGCAGCATCCGCTCGTTCAGGCGGCCCTTGAACGTGTTGATGACGTACTTGAAGGCTCCGTTGATGAGGACCAAACCCAGGAACCCGACGGACAGCGTCATCAGGTACGGGATCTGGTCCAGCTCGAACCCGAAGAGCCTCTTCGGGAATCCGCCCTCGCCGGCGATCGCCATGTCGATGATCGTCTTCGGCAGGTCGAGCGAATAGTAGACGAACGGGTAGCTGGCGGCGATCAAGACCAGCAGGATGATCTGCTGACGCCGGCTGTGTTTCAGCGCGAACCGGAAGAGGGTGGGTTCCATGCCGGAAGCGTCCCAGGATGAGCGACGCCCGCGCCGTGCCCGGCAGCGCGCAGAAGTGGGAGGCTAGCCCAACCCCAATGCCCGCGCAAACATGCGGTCTTCCGCATGGCCTTCACACCGCGGCTTTGTTAAAAATCAAACAACCAAAACTCGCGCCTTTGCAGCGCAGCCCGCCCATGTGAGGGTCCATGCCCCTCCAGCGCCGAGATCAGGCCAGGGTCCTTATCTACAGCCATGACACGTTCGGGCTGGGCCACCTTCGCCGCTGCCGCGCCATCGCCCACGCGTTGGTGCAGAACAACAAGGGCTTGTCGGTTCTAATACTTTCAGGCTCACCCATCATCGGTAGCTTTGATTTTCCATCGCGCGTGGATTTCGTCCGCGTCCCCGGCGTCATCAAATTGCGGAACGGCGAATACACGTCCTTGAACCTGCATGTGGACACCGAGCAGACGCTCGCCATCCGGGCATCGATCATGCGGCACACTGCCGACATCTTCGATCCGGACCTGTTCATCGTGGACAAGGAGCCGCTTGGTCTGCGGGGCGAACTCGAGGACACGTTGACCCTTCTCAAGAACCGGGGCACCCCGATCGTACTCGGGCTGCGCGACGTCCTGGACGACCCGGACCTGCTGGCGCCGGAATGGCAGCGCAAGAACGTGCTGCCGGCGCTGGAACGGTTCTACGACGAGCTGTGGGTCTACGGCCTTCCACAGGTCTGCGATCCGCTGGCGGGGATTGCACTGCCCCGGCCCGTGCGCCGGCGCATGGTGTACACCGGCTATCTCCGGCGCGAGATGCCCGCGAGCGTTCCCCCCCAGCCCGAGGGGACGGACGATCCCTACATCCTGGTCACGCCCGGCGGGGGCGGCGACGGCGAGGCCATGGTCGATTGGGTGCTGCGGGCCTACGAGTCGGACCGGGATCTGCCCTGCCGCGCGCTGATCGTTTTGGGCCCGTTCATGCACACCGAGGCGCAGGCCGAATTCATCGCCCGGGCCGCCGGGCAGCCGAAGGTGGAGGTCGTCACCTTCGACGCCAAGATGGAACGCCTGATGCGGGGTGCCGTGGGCGTGGTCGCCATGGGCGGCTACAACACGTTCTGCGAAATCCTGTCCTTCGACAAACCGGCGCTGATCGTCCCACGGACCATGCCGCGCATGGAGCAGTTCATCCGCGCCAGCCGGGCCAGGGATCTCGGTCTGATGGACATGCTGGCCGACGACGGGGTACGGGCGCCCGAGGTCATGGCCGCCGCCCTGCGCCGCCTGCCGCATCGGGCGCCGCCGTCGCGCGTGGTGATGCCGGGCCTGCTGGCCGGGGTCGAGAACGTGCAGTGGTTGGCCGAGCGCTGGCTCCAACCGGGACTCGGGCGCCGGCCCTTGACCATCGCCGTGCGCCGCCAGGGCACCGTCGTCTGACCGGCGTGCCCATGCCACGGACCGCCGTCGTCGTGAAAGGCTATCCGCGCCTGTCGGAGACCTTCATCGCACAGGAGATCCTGGGGCTCGAGCGCCAGGGCCTCGACCAGGTGATCGTCTCGCTGCGGCATCCGACCGACAAGGCCGTGCATGCGATGCACCGCGAAATCCGGGCACCGGTCCTGTACCTGCCCGAATACCTGTACCGGGAACCGTTGCGGGTTCTGCGCGGCGTAATCCGTGCCACGCGCCTGGCCGGTTTCCGGCGGGCGGCCGTCCTGTGGCTGCGTGATCTCCTCCGCGACCGGACCGCCAACCGCAGCCGTCGCTTCGGCCAGGCCTGCGTGCTGGCGGCGGAACTGCCGGCGGATGTGGAGCGGCTGCACGCCCATTTCCTGCACACGCCGGCCAGCGTTGCCCGCTATGCCGCCGTCATGCGCGGCCTGCCCTGGAGCTTTTCCGCCCACGCCAAGGACATCTGGACCACACCCGACTGGGAAAAGCGCGAAAAGCTGGCCGATGCCGCCTGGGGCGTGACCTGCACCGCGTCCGGTGCCGTCCACTTGAACGGCCTCGCCCCGGCCGGCGCCCCCGATCCCGTTCGGCTGGTCTATCACGGGCTGGACCTGGGCCGGTTCCCGGTCCCGCCGGCCCGGTCCCCCCGCAACGGCCGCGATCCGGGCGATCCGGTGCGCATCCTGTCGGTCGGGCGCGGCGTGGAAAAGAAGGGGTTCGACACGGCGGTCGAGGCCCTGGCCGCACTCCCTCCGGACCTCGCCTGGCGCTGGACGCATGTGGGCGGGGGCGGGCTGATCCCGGCCCTGAAGGCGCTGGCCGCCGCGCGCGGGGTGGCCGACCGGATCGAGTGGCGCGGCGCCCGCGCGCAGGACGAGGTGATCGCCGCCTATGCCGAGGCCGACATCTTCGTCCTGCCCAGCCGGGTTGCCGCCGATGGTGACCGCGACGGGCTGCCCAATGTCCTGATGGAGGCCCAGGCCATGGGTGTCGCCTGCATCGCCACGCCGGTGTCCGGGATCCCCGAACTGATCCTGGACGGCGAGACCGGCGTGTTGGTCCCGCCGGGCGACCCGGCCGCCCTGGCCGGTGCCATCGCGGCCCTTGCCCGCGACCCGGTCCGCCGCGCGGCCCTGGCCGATGCCGGCCGCGCCCGCGTGCAGGCCCATTTCACGTTCGACGGCGGGCTCGCGCTTTTGGCGGCGCGGTTCGGGATCGGCGATCCCCCGGCGGTCGGTGCTCCGGCATTCGGGGCCCGCGTCCCGCGACATGCCCGCGGATAGGTCCGGTTCCGTGCGGATCGCCTTCTACGCACCGCTCAAGGCACCCACCCACCCCGTTCCGTCGGGCGACCGGCGGATGGCACAGATGCTGATGGCGGCCCTGCGGGCGGCCGGCCACCGGGTGGATCCGGCCTGCGCGCTCCGGACGCTGGACCATGGCAAGGTCGCGGGCCGGCAGGCCCGGCTGCGCGATCTCGGCCGGCGGGCGGCCCGGCTGCTGGTCCGGCGCTGGCGGGATGCACCGCCCGACCTGTGGTTCACCTACCACCTCTACCACAAGGCGCCGGATTGGACGGGACCGGCGGTGGCCGACGCCCTCGGCATCCCCTATGTCGTGGCCGAGGCGTCGCACGCCCCCAAGCAGGCCCATGGCCCCTGGGCCGAGGGCCACGCGGCGGCGGAGGCCGCGATCCGCCGTGCCGACCGGGTGCTGGCGATCACGGCCGCCGACACCGGGTGCCTGGCCCGGATCGTGGCCCCGGACCGGCTGGTGCGGCTGGCGCCCTTCCTCGATCCCGCGCCCTTTTCCGCGGCCGCGGCCGAACGCCCCGCCCACCGGGCCGCCTTGGCCGCCCGCTTGGGTTTGCCGGCGGACGAGCCGTGGCTCGTGGCGGTCGGGATGATGCGCGACGGCGACAAATCGCGGAGCTGGCACCTGCTGGCCCGTGCCCTGGAACGCCTGCGGCCCATCCCCTGGCGCCTGCTGGCGGTGGGCGACGGGCCGCGGCGCGACGACATCGAGGCCGCCTTTGCTCATCTCGATCCCGGTCGCGTCCGCTTCCTCGGCGGGTTGGCGCCGCCGGACCTCGCCGCCTGCTGCGCCGCATGCGACCTGATGGTGTGGCCTGCCGTGAACGAGGCGTACGGCATGGCGCTGCTGGAGGGCCAGGCGGCCGGGCTGCCGGTGGTGGCGGGCCGCACCGGCGGTGTGCCCGACGTGGTGGCCGACGGGGTGACCGGTCTGCTGCCGCCGGTGGGCGATGCCGATGCGTTCGCCGCGGCCATGGCGGAGTTGTTGCGCGATCCCGTCCGCCGTGCCGCCATGTCGGCCGCGGCCCGGACCAGGATCGCCGATGTGCACGGGTTCGGGCGCGCCGTTTCGGTCCTGGATGCGGTCGTGCGGGAGGTGTGTGGATGATCGAACTGATCCTGGTTCGCCATGGACCGACCGCGTGGAACCGCGACGGCCTGGTCCAGGGGCGCACCGACGTGCCCCTGTCCGACGAGGGGCGGGCGGAGGTGTCGCGCTGGCGTTTGCGCGAAGCCTGGGGCGGTCACGTCTGGTGGTCGAGTCCCCTGTCCCGCGCGCGGGAGACGGCGGAAATCCTGGGCCTCTCGCCCGTCGTGGATCCGCGGCTGGCGGAGATGGACTGGGGCCCCTGGGAGGGGCGCCGGCTGGACGATCTGCGGGCGGAACTGGGCGACCTCATGCGCGCGTGGGAGGCCAAGGGCCTGGACTTCCGGGCGCCGGGGGGCGAGTCGCCCCGCGACGTGCAGGCCCGTCTCAAAGCGTTGTTCGCCGAGATGGCGGCGGCCGGCCATCCGGCGGGGGCCGTGTGCCACCGCGGCGTGATCCGCGCCGCCTATGCGTGGGCGGTGGGTTGGGACATGACGGGCAAGCCGCCCCACAAGCTGAAGGACGGCTGCGCCCACCGCTTCGCCCTGGCACTGGATGGCCGGCCGGAAATCCTGGAATTGAACGTGGCGCTGGCGGAGGATCGGATCGCGGGGTGATGGCTCACCCCAACCGGCGCAGCAGGCGCACCAGCGCCCGCGTCCGCGGCCCGAACAGCTTCGGCGCATAGAACTGGCCGGCGGCACTTTTGGACGCCTCGCCCAGGGTGGGGTAGGGGGCGATCATCGTGGCCAGCGCACCGACCTTCAGGCCCGCGTGGATCGCCAGGGCCCAGGTCTGGATCAGCTCGCCCGCGTGCGGGCCGACGATGGTGGCGCCCAGGATGCGGCCGTTGCGGCGCACGACCGCCTTGACGAAGCCCCCCGTGGTCCCTTCGGTCCGGGCGCGGTCGTTGTCGGCGAACGGCCAGCGCAGCACCTCGACATCGCGGTGGCGCTCGCGCGCCTGCGCTTCGGTCAGGCCGACATTGGCCAGCTCCGGGTCGGTGTAGGTGACCCACGGCAGGGCGGTGTAGTCCACCTTCGACGGCAGGCGGAACAGGGCGTTGCGGAGGACGATGCCGGCGTGGTGGCCCGCGACATGGGTGAACTGCGGCCCGCCCGCGGCGTCGCCGATGGCGAAGACCCGTGGATTGGTGGTGCGCAGCCGGGCGTCCACCTTCACCCCGTGGGGACCCGCCTCGATTCCAGCGGCAGCCAGATCCAGGGTGTGGATGTCGGGCGTGCGCCCGACCGCAACCAGGATGTCGGTGCCGGTCACGACCTGCTCCACCCCGCCCGCGGACACGGTGACGGCGACGCCCCCGCCCCCGCCACTGCCTCCCCGGCCGTCGCCGGCGGCCACGCGCACCACGTCCGTCCCCTCGCGCAGGTCCACGCCCTCGGCGCGCAGCCGGTCGCGCAGGAGGGCCACCGGCTCGGGGTCGTCCTTGGGCAGGATCGTGCCGCGTTCCAGCAGCGTCACGCGGCTGCCGAGGCGCCGGTGGGCCTGCGCCATCTCGCACCCGATGGGGCCGCCGCCGATGACGATCAGGTGGTCCGGCGCCGTGGTCCGGGCGAACACCGTCTCGTTGGTCAGATAGGGGACGGAGTCGAGTCCGGGGATGGGCGGCACGAAGGGGCGGGACCCGGTGGCGATCACGAACCGGCGGGCGGCCACCGCATGGCCGTCCGCGGTTTCCACCCGGTCGGGCCCGGTGAAGCGGGCGGCGCTGCGCAGCACCCGTACGCCCAGGCCCTCGAACCGCGCTTGGCTGTCATGGGGGGCGATGGCCGCGATGGCACCATGGACATGGCGGTGGACGGCCGCGAAGTCCACCGCACCGTCCCCGTCCGCGCGTACGCCGAAGCGTACGGCCTCGCGCACCGCCTGTGCGGCCCTGGCCGCCGCCAACAGCGCCTTGGACGGAACGCATCCGGTGTTCAGGCACTCCCCGCCCATCCGGCCACGTTCGATCAGCACGACGTCGGCGCCCATCTGCGCCGCACCCGCGGCGACCGACAGGCCCGCCGACCCGCCGCCGATCACGCACAGGTCAGCCCGGATCAATGCCGATCCCCTTTCCAGTAGCGATAGGCGACCGGGAGCAGCGACAACGCGGCCAAGCCCAGCAGCGGCAGCAGGACCGACGGTTGCAGGATCAGGCCCAGATCCGGCTTGCGCCCCGCATCCAGGACCGCGCCCAACCCGTTGCCCACCGACGCGTACACCAGCGCCCCCGGAATGATGCCGAGGAAGGTGGCCACGACGTAGGTGCGCAACGGCACACCCAGCAGCGCCGGGATCAGGTTCACCAGCCAGAAGGGCAGGATCGGCAGCAGCCGCAGCACCAGCATGTAGCTGAACGCGTCCTTCCGGAATCCGTCCTCGAACTTCCGGACCCGTGGACCGGCCCAGCGGGCGAGCGTGTCGCGCAGCGCCGTCCGGGCCGCCAGGAAGAGGAGCATCGCCCCGATCGCGGCGCCGACGACGGCATAGGCGGCCCCTGCCAGCATGCCGAACAGGAAACCGCCGGTCAGGCTGGCGAACACGCCGACCGGCAGGCCGAGCGCCGCGACCGTGACATAGGCGGCGATGAAGGCCGCGGGCGCCAGCACGGGGTTGGCCTGGGTGAACGCCTGCAGCGCCTGCCGGTGCCGGGCGAGCGATTCGAGGTCCAGATGCCGGTGCAGGCCCAGCGCATAGGCCGTGACCGCGGCCGCCACGATCAGGCCGAACGGAAGCAGGCGCACCCACAAGGGGCGCTCCTGCGCTGTGCCCGGTTCCGGACCCTCCGGCCGGCGGCCTGTGCGATTGCGCGACGAAGCCAAACTCATTCCCTATCCTTGCGATTCCGCCTCTCCCCCCGTATGAACGGATCGAAGCGGCGAACAGCTAAGGCCCGTTGCACGTCCGGCGCCAGTCACCACAGCGTGAGATGGCCCGTTTCGGCGCGTCGGCCACGGCGGACGTGCGAGTGGAATTGACTCGCTCGCCGGCCGGCGGCTATAAGCCGCGGCTCGTTTTGCCAGCACGTTCGAACGTTCGGAGCACCTCCCGTGAAGCGCACCTATCAGCCGTCCAAGCTCGTCCGCAAGCGGCGCCATGGCTTTCGCGCCCGCATGGAGACGGTCAGCGGCCGCAAGGTCCTGGCGCGTCGCCGCGCCAAGGGCCGCAAGCGCCTGAGCGCCTAAGGACAGGACTCCCGTGGCGCGCGGCCGCACCAAGCATCTGGTGGGCCGACTGAAGCGCCGGGCCGAGTTCCTGGCCGTCGCCGGTACCCACCGCAAACATGCCGCCCCGGGCCTGATCGTGCAGGTCCGGCGGCATGACGCGCGTCAGCATCCGGAGGAGGGTGGGCCGCGCCTGCGCGTCGGCTTCACCGCATCGAAGAAGGTCGGCAATTCCGTCGCCCGCAGCCGCGCGAAGCGCCGTCTGCGGGAAGTGGCGGTGCAGGTCCTGGTGCCGCACGCGCTCGATGGGCACGACTTCGTGCTGATCGCGCGGACGGAAACCCTGGTCCGTGACTTCGACGACCTCAAGGCCGACCTGTCGGCCGCCCTGAAACGGCTGAAGGTCTGGCGCGAGTCGGACGCGGTGCCTGCGGGGGGGGCGGCGGCAT
Source organism: Azospirillaceae bacterium (assembly GCA_035645145.1). Taxonomy (GTDB): domain Bacteria; phylum Pseudomonadota; class Alphaproteobacteria; order Azospirillales; family Azospirillaceae; genus CANGXM01. Next base: position 39,111 of record DASQNC010000007.1, read on the forward strand.
GAGCCCGCTGGCCCATGTCCTGCGGGCGCTGGTCGTCGCGTACCGCTGGACCCTGTCGCCGGTCCTGGGGCGCAACTGCCGTTTCCACCCGACCTGTTCCCAATACGCCCTCGACGCTCTATCTAAGCACGGTGCCCTGAAGGGCGGCGTCCTTGCGGCGTGGCGCATCGTGCGCTGCAACCCGTGGGGCGGCATGGGGTACGACCCGGTGCCCGAGCCATCCCGAAGGCATGGCTGCCGCACCGCCGGATGCGACCACGCGGCGGGCGACGGCGGGCGGCCTGGACTGCTATAGGGCGCCCGTTCCGACACAGGGTCCGGTTTTCCTTGGACCTCATTTCCCCAGAGTGATTGGCAGGATCGACCCCGAAGCCATGTCCGACCAACGCAACCTGATCGCGGCGATCGCCCTGTCGATCCTGATCATCGTCGGCTTCCAGTACTTCTACGAGATCCCGCGGACGGAGGCGCTGCGCCAAGCCCAGCAGGCCCAGCGGGCCGAGGAGACCCTGAACCAGGTCCCCACGCCGGTTCCGGGCCAGGCCGCACCCGCGGCACCCGTGGCGGGGGGGGCCGGCGTGCCCGCCGCACCCCGCGACCGGGACGCCGTGGTGGCCGAGGGCCAGCGCGTGAAGATCGACACGCCGAGCCTGCACGGCTCGATTGCGACCACGGGTGGCCGCATCGACGATTTGACCCTGGCCCGCTATCACGTGACGCCCGAGCGGACGAGCCCCGAGGTCGTCGTGCTGTCGCCGCCGGGCACGGTGCAGCCCTACTTCGCCGAGTTCGGCTGGCAGCCGGCCGCCGGCAGCACCCAGCCGGTGCCGGGCGCGGATACGCCCTGGACCGTGCCGGCGGGGGCCACGCTGGCGCCGAACAGCCCGGTCACCATGACCTGGGACAACGGCCAGGGCCTGCGGTTCGAAAGAACCATCGCCGTGGACGAGAACTACATGTTCACGGTCACCCAGCGCGTGACGAACACCACGGGCCAACCGGTCACGCTGGTGCCGTACGGCCTGGTTTCGCGCCATGGCACGCCGGAGACGCTGGGGTACTACATCCTGCACGAAGGCCCGCTGGGCGTGTTCGACGGCCGCCTGCGCGAGGTGAAGTACGACGACCTCAAGAGCGCGCGGCAGCAGGAATACACCTCGACCGGCGGTTGGATCGGCATCACCGACAAGTACTGGCTGGTCAGCGTCGCCGCTCCGGTTGGCGAACAGATCACCGGCCGCTTCAACCACGTCCAGCGCAACGGCGGCGAGCGGTACCAGGTCGACCTGACTTACCAGCCGGTGACGGTGGCGCCAGGGGCGACGGCCGAGAACACCCAGCGCCTGTTCGCCGGTGCCAAGGAGCTCGCCCTGCTGGACCGGTACGCCTCGCAGCTCGGCATCACCAACTTCGATCTGGCGATCGACTTCGGCTGGTTCTGGTTCCTGACCCGGCCGTTCTCGGAGGCCCTGACGTTCCTGGGCAAGCTGTTCGGCAACTTCGGCGTGGCCATCCTGGTGTTCACGGTTTTGATCAAGGCCGTGTTCTTCCCGCTGGCCAACCGCAGCTACCAGTCCATGTCCAAGATGAAAGCCCTGCAGCCGAAGATGCAGCAGCTGCAGGAGCGCTATAAGGACGATCGGACGAAGCTCCAGCAGGAGATGATGGAGCTGTACAAGAAGGAGAAGGTGAACCCCGTCTCCGGCTGTCTGCCGATCCTGATCCAGATCCCGGTGTTCTTCGCGCTCTACAAGGTGCTGTTCGTCACCATCGAGATGCGCCATGCGCCGTTCTTCGGCTGGATCCACGACCTGTCCGCGCCGGAACCGACCAGCTTCATCAACCTGTTCGGTGCGCTGCCCTTCGACGCGCCCTCGCTGTTCGCCCATGTCGGCGTGTGGCCGATCCTGATGGGCATCACGATGTTCCTCCAGCAGAAGCTGAACCCGCAGCCGCCGGACCCCGTGCAGGCCAAGGTGTTCATGTTCCTGCCGTTCATGTTCACCTTCATGCTGGCGTCGTTCCCGGTCGGCCTGGTCATCTACTGGGCCTGGAACAACCTGCTGTCGATCGCACAACAGTGGGCCATCATGCGCCGCGCGGGCGTGAAGGTGACCTGAACCGGGTTTGGACCGCGCGTCCACCCTGGAAAACCCCTCCCGGCAAAACCGCCGGGAGGGGTTTTTCTTTTCCCGTCCCGCCCGCCCCGCGCCGGCCTGCGGCGCCGGAGCGGTTGCTTTCCGCGGCGTCCTGCCGTAACCCCGGCCCATGGTCGAGATCACACCCAAGCTTTTGCCCGAAGCGGACGACGCCGCAGCCCTGGAAGCCGGGCGCCTGCTGTTCGCCAAGGAATGCGAATTCATCTTCGGCACCGAGCAGTTGCACATGCTGCCCGAGGCGACACTGCCGGAGATCTGCTTCGTCGGCCGGTCGAACGTCGGCAAGTCGTCGCTGGTCAACGCCCTGACCGGGCGCAAGACCCTGGCGCGCACGTCCAACACGCCCGGCCGCACCCAGCAGCTCAACTTCTTCGACCTCGGCGGCCGGCTGCGGCTGGTGGACATGCCGGGCTACGGCTACGCCGAGGTGCCGAAGGAAAAGCGCGAAGCCTGGACCGAGATGGTCAAGGGCTTCCTGCGCGGCCGCGTCACGGTCAAGCGCGCCCTGGTGCTGGTGGACGGGCGCCACGGGTTGAAACCCCCCGACCACGAGATGATGGACCTGCTGGACAAGTCGGGCGTCGCCTATCAGGTGGTCCTGACCAAGGCCGACAAGCCGAAGGCGGGCGAACTGAAGCGGGTGCTGGAGGCGACCCGGACCGGCATCGTCAAGCATCCGGCCGCCCACCCGGAAATCGTCGTCACCAGCAGCCACGCCGGCCTGGGCATCCCCGAGCTGCGGGCCAGCCTGGCCCAGCTCGCCGACCCCCCGACCTAAGGGGACGGGTCGCGGGGATCGGGGCCGGCCGCGCCGGTCAGGTCCAGGTCGCGCAGGGCGGCCAGCAGTTCGCGTGCCGCACCGCCGACCGGGCGGTCGCGCGGCAGCACCCCTTCGAACCGGATGCCGGGCAACGGAGGGGTTGTGGCGACCTCCGCCAGGGCGCCGCGGCCGAGGTCGTCCGCGACCGCATGGGCCGGCAGGACCCCCAGCAGGCCGCCGGCCCCGAGGACCGCCTGCCGGACCCCGTCCAGGCTTCCCGCGGATTCCAGCCGCGGGGTCGGGGCGTCGGCCGCGCGGAACCAGCGCCGCAGCAGTTCGTGGAAGGTGCCGTCCACATCCGCAAGGATCAGCGTGCGCGCCGCCAAGTCGCGCGGCGTCCATCCGCGGCCTGCGACCGGCTCGGCCAGCGGCCCAGCCAGGGGGTCGGACGAGCCGGCGACCAGCACCATGCGCGCCGGTGCCAGCGGCACCACGTCGAAGGGTTCGACCCGGCCGGCATCCGCCGGTGCCAGGACCAGCGCGAGATCCAGCCGCCCGCGCGCGACTCCGTCCTTCAGATCGTCGCAGATCCCGGTGGTCACCTGGAACTCCGCCTCCGGGTGCTTTGCACGCAGGGCCCGCAGAGGCGCGGGCAGCACGCGCGAGCTGATGGATTCGACCGCACCGATGGCGATCCGGGTCGTCGATCCGGCCGCCGCCGCGGTTGCCGCGGCCAGCGCCGCCTCCGCCGCCGCCAGCAGCCGGCGGGCGTGCGGCAGCAATGCTTGGCCGACGGGCGACAACCGTGCGGCGCCCGACCCGTCGCGGACCGTCACCGGTGCCCCCACGATCCGTTCCAGGGCGAGCAGCGCTTCGGACACGGTGGATTGCGCGACGCCCAGAATCCGGGCGGCCCGTGTGACGCCGCCGCCGTCCGCCACCGCGACCAGCACGCGGCAATGCCGAAGTTCCAGGTCCACCCGTGGGGATCCCGCCATCATCGGCGCCACCGATGACGCCATCGCGATTTTGGCGCCCGCCGGGTGCCGCGGCAAGCTGTGGGCACAGGCCGAACCCGGAGCCCGGAATGCTTCAACTGCCCGCCAACGCCGCCCTTCTGGTCATCGACGTCCAGCAGGGGTTCGACGATCCCAAATGGGGTCCGCGGAACAATCCCGATGCCGAGGCGAACATCGCCCGTCTGCTGGCCGCTTGGCGGGCGTCGAACCGCCCCGTCGTCCATGTGCAGCACGCGTCGGTGACGCCCACCGGCGTGTTCCGGCCGGAGGCGCCGGGCCATGCGCTGAAGCCCGAGGCCACACCGCTGCCCGGTGAGCCGATCCACCGCAAGAACGTCAACAGCGCCTTCATCGGGACGGATCTGGAAGGCAGCCTGCGCCGATCCGGCATCGGGACGCTGGTGGTGGTCGGGCTGACCACGAACCACTGCGTGTCCACCACGGTCCGCATGGCCGGCAATCTCGGCTTCGAGACCTATGTGGTGTCCGATGCCACCGCCACGTTCAACCGCGTGGGCCTGGACGGTCGCATCCGTCCCGCCGCCGAGGTGCACGCGGCGGCCCTCAGCGACCTGCACGACGAATTCGCAACGGTCGTCGAGACCGACACGGTTCTGGCGGCGGTGTGGGCCTAGGCTTCGTCCCCGTTGCCGTTCCGCCCTGCTTGGTGGCACGCTGGCGGCCGGACCGGAAAGGGGGCGGCAACATGCGCAGGGATGCGCGCGGACTGCCGGTGACCACCGACAGTGCGGAGGCGGTGGCGGCCCTGGACGCCTTCGCCGACGCCTTTATCCGCTACGCCGACAATGCCGCCGTCCTGCTGGACGCGGTGAAGGCCGATCCCGGCTGTGCGCTGGCGCAGGCCTACGCCGCCATGCTGCACATGCTCCTGGAAAGCCGGGAGGCGCCGGACCTCGCCCGGCCCTACCGGGATGCGGCCCTCAAGGCCGTGCAGGCGCCCGCGGGGGTAACCGACCGCGAGCGGTTGCTGGTGGATGCCGCGCGCGCGTGGGTGGAGGGCGACCCGGCCACCGTGCTCGCCCGGCTGGAGGCCGTGGTCCGGGACCATCCGCGCGACCTTCTGGCGATGAAGCTGGCCCAGTACCACCACCTGAACTTCGGCAACTTCGCCGGCATGCTGCGGGTGGCGGAGATGGCGGCCGAACCGTACCGGGACGATCCGCACTGGCTCGGCATGGCCGCCTTCGCCTACGAGCAGCTCCACCTTCTGGAGGAAGCCGAGGCGGCGGCGTCGCGCGCCCTGGAACGGACCGAGGCCGAACCCTGGGCCCAGCACGCGCTCGCCCATGTGATGGAAACGCGGGGCCGGATGCGGGATGGGGTGGCCTTCCTGCGGTCGGTCAGCCATCACTGGGATGGCTGCAACTCGTTCCTGTACACCCACAACTGGTGGCATCTGGCGCTCTTCCACCTGGACCTGGACGAGCCGGGCGAGGTGCTGCGCATTCACGACGCCCATGTCTGGGGCCGTTGGAAGGCGTACAGCCAGGATCAGGCGGGCGCGGTCTCGCTGCTGGTGCGGCTGGAACTGCGGGGGGTGGACGTGGGCGACCGCTGGCGCGACGTGGCCGACCACGTGGCCGCGCGTGGGGACGACCATGTGCAGCCGTTCCTGGACCTGCACTACGTCTATGCGCTTGCCCGCGATGGCCGGGCCGGGGCCGACCGCTACCTGGACAGCCTCGAAGCCCATGCGGCGACCGTGCCGGACATCGCGCGGCGCCAATGGCGGGACGTGGCGGTGCCGCTGGCCCGCGGCATGGCGGCCCATGCGCGGGGCGATTGGGACCACGCGGCGACGGCAATGGCGCCCGCCATGCCGAACCACATCCTGGTCGGCGGCAGCCATGCCCAGCGCGATTTGTTCGAGCAGGTCTATCTCGATGCGTTGGTCCGGTCGGGCCGCCACGAGGAGGCCCAGCAACGGCTGGAGCTGCGCCGGCTGGCCCGCCCGGATGTCCGCCACACCCACCGCCAACTGGCCGGTGTGTACGCGGCGTTGGGCCTGCCGCGCGAAGCGGCGCGGGCGGCCGGTCGGGGCGGACGGCCACCCCGGCCGGCCTGAGGCCGCCGCCCCGGCTGCGTCAGCCCATGCCGTTCCCGTCCCGGAACAGGTACTGGCCCAGCAGGCCCATCGGGGGCGCGCGGTCCGGCTCCTCCGGCGCGTGGGTTGAGAGGTGCGCGTCGAACAATCCCCGTGGCGAGGGCGGCGGGTTGTCCCAGCCGGGGGCGATCCGGTCGAGCAGCCCCGGCAGCCGGGGCGGTGGCACCGCCTGGGTCGGGACCCTCGGGCTGGCGAAGGGCCAGCCCAGGCCCGGCGGCGAATGGCTCGCCGCCATCGGCCAAGCCCCTGCGACCGGCCCGCCGTAGCCGTACCCCGGGCCGGGCAAGGGTGCGGCGGGGAACGGGAACCCGGCCGGTCCGCCGAACAAGGAGGCCTCCTGCCCGCCGACCGCGGGGTCGGTCTGCCGCACGGGGTTGGATGGCTGCACGGGCGCGGTCAGCGGCGCGGATCCGGCCGGCGGGAAGTGACGTCCCCAGGGGTCCGGGGCCGGTCGGCCCACCCGGCGGGGCCAGGAGTGGCGGCATGGCGTCAGCCGGCCCGCCGGGCGGCGCGGGCGCCAGCGGCACGGGGGCGGTCTGCGCCTCGGCCGGCGGCATGGTCGGCTTCCGCCGCAGCGCGTCCGGAATCCAGAGCTTCTCCGGTTCGGCGATCTCGACCGGGATGGGGAGCCCGAGCTTGGTCAGGATATTGCGGCCGGAACTACCCTCGGCCTTGAACTCCGGTATCTCCCAGAGCTCCCGGACGATGTCGTCGAGCGTTGGGCTCTGGGCCCGCCGGATCGCCGCAAAGGCATGGGACCAGTTGTAGCCATCGCCCCGGCCAGGCCGGTTGTTGGCGACTGCACCCAGCAGCTTCAGGGCCGTGAGGTGGTCGGGATGGCTGGGATCGAGCACTCCCCGGCCTCGCAAAGGATCGACGCCAATCGCGAACTTCGCAACGCGGTCAACGGCAGCGCGGCCATTCTCATCGTCCCAGCGGTCGACCATCGCCCGGCCGTCGGGAGTGTTGAGAAAATGGTTGATTTTGAAGCCCAGATTGTCTTCGAAAATCACCCGCGGCTCGCCTTTCAGCTTGAGGGTCTCGGCCGCTTTGGATGCGTCGTCCGCGGATTGGAAGTACCCCGCTGCAAGCATGGCAGCCACCAGCTCATCCGCGTGGTCAGGGTGCTGACCGAAGTCGGTCTGGGTGGCGCCAACCGAGGGGCCGCTGCCCCCCTTTTTGTGCGTGGGTGTGGTCGGAAGCCGCGTCTCCATCCAGCCGGAATTGTCGATGTCGCGGTGGCGCAATGTTCTGTCTCGGATGGAGTAGGGCCGGTTGCCGGTGCTCCGGACGGCATCCTGCAGCTGGACCGGCCCGTTGCTCGGCCCTACACCGGCGTGGGCCACCCCGTAGGGGCCGAGGCCGTCGCCCAACTCGGTCTGGTGAATGCCGGACACGATGCCATCGGCCTGATACGACGCCAAGGGATCGCCGCGCCCGGCGGCAAAGGTCCGGGTGGGGCGCCAGCCTTGATCCACCGGGGCTTTGCCAGCGGCGTTGCGGTTCTTGGGATCGTCCTGCCAGCGCCGGCCCGGCGGATCGTAGGGATTGTCGTAGCCCATGGATGGTCTCCAAAAAAAAGCCGCCGGTGGAGGCCGGCGGCTCTTGGGTGGGAACAGGATCCGCCCGGTGCGGGGCGGGGGTGGGGATCTCACGGGTGTCCGTCCGTCCCGCACGCCCGCTCCAGCACGTGCCGCGAGATCTTTTGGTCAGAGAGGGAGTTCCAATCTTCCATGCCGTCCGGCAGGTTGCCGTGGGCACCCGCGATCTCGGCGACCACCGTCGTGGCGACCACCAGCACGCCGCCGTCCACGCGGATGTCACGGCCGTCCAGCCCGGCGTCGATAACCACCAGCGGGTGGTCGTAGACGAAAGTGAGCAGGCGGTCGTCCTCGGTCACCAGGTGCGAATAGAAGTAGGCGGGTCGGGCGAGCAGCGCTTCGGCGCCCTGGTCGCGGACGGCGGCGCAGGCATCGGGCACCACCCGCCCCTCCTGGTCGTGCACCAGCGCCAGGAAGAAGTCCTCGGTGGGTCCGCTGTCGACCGACCGGCAAATGTGGTGGGCCCAGTTCTGCTCGTTGTCGAACGTGCCGAGGCGCCCGTACTGGATGAGGTGCCGGTGGCTTGCCGTCTCCGCCAAGCCTTCCGATTGGATCCAGCCCCCTTCCACCGGGCGCAGCTCGGCCTTCAGACCGACGCGGTGTTCGACGCCGCGGGTGTGGCGGCTCAAGTCCTCCCGCGCCGGCCCGGGGAAGGCATTGCCCCTGTCCGAGCGGATCAGCTGCAGGTAGAAGCCGGTGTGCAGGTTGTGCAGCCCGAAGCGCTCGGCGCCATCGGGCGTGGTGACGGCGTAGCCCACGAACAGCTGCCGGGTTGCCGTGTCGACATACTCTCTGATGTGTCTATGGGTTTCGAAGTCCTCGCGGGCGAGGTGCAGGGCACGGAAGCCGGGGGCCAGCCCGCGCACCGGCACCGGCGGGGTGGTGGGAATTGGGGATGACCCCTCGCCACAGGCTTTCGGGCCGGCACCCTCGGGGGGACGGGGGATGTACTCGACCTCCTCGTCCGCCGTGTCCTGAGCGCTCACGATGCCGGCCGTAAGCGCCAGCCAGACCGTGGCGACACCGGCCAAAACCCGTCTTGCCATGTTGGTCATCGTCTCCTCCCCGCTGCGTGCGCCGGGCCGGTCACGGGGCGGGCGGGCGCCATCGTCCATGCAATCACCGATAGCATGGTCGGGCAGGGCTCCCCAACCGGGTCCGCCCGTGGACTGGTGGGATCGTCGCTCATGTGTCCTCCGGAAAAGAAAAGAGCCGCCGGTGGGGCCGGCGGCTCTTGGGTGGGAACGGTGCCCGCCCGGTGCGGGGCGGGGGTGGGGATCTCAGGGACGGGACCCCGCCCGGCACGCCCGTTCCAGCACGTGCCGCGAGATCTCTTCGTCGGAGAGGCTGCTCCAGCCCTCCATGCCGGATGGCAGGTTGCCGTGGGTGCGTTCGATTTCGGCGACCACCGCCTTGGCGACCACCAGCACGCCGCCGTCCACGCGGATGTCCTGGCCGTCCAACCCGGCGTCGATCACCACCACCGGGTGGTCGTAGACGAAGCTGACCAGGCGGTTCTCTTCGGTCACCAGATGCCAGACATGGCGGACGGGCACGGCGAGCAGCGCGTCGGCGCCCTGGTCGCGGACGGTGGCGCAGGCATCGGGCACCACCCGCCCGGCTTGGTCATGCACCAGCGCCAGGAAGAAGTCCTCGGTGGGGCCGCCGTCGACCGACCGGCAGATGTAGCCGGTCCAGTTCTGGCCGTTGTCGAACGTGCCGAGGCGGCCGTGCTCGACGAGGTGCCGGTGGCCCGCCGTCTGCACCGTGCCCTCCAGGAAAATCCAGAAGGGCATTTCCAGTTTCCGCAAATCGGCCTTCAGGCCGATGTGGCGTTCGACGCCGCTGGTGCTTCGCTGCCACTCCCGCAGTTCCGGTCCGGGGAAAACGCCTGCCACGCCGGAGCGGACCAGTTGCAGGTAGAAGCCGGTGTGCAGGTTGTGCAGCCCGAAGCGCTCGCTGCCGTCGGACAGGGTGACCACGTAGCCCACGAACAACTGGCCGGTCGCGGCATCCACATAGGTTCCCGCTTCGCGGTGGGTCTCGGCGTCTTCGCGGGCAAGGTGCAGGGCGCGGAAGCCGGGCGCCAGCCCGCGCACCGGCACCGGGCGTGCCGTGCGGATTGGGGATGACACGTCGCCACAGATCACCGGGTCGGCCCCCCCCGCGGGGCCAGACCCGGTCGGTGTCCTCGACCTCCTCCTCTGTGTCCTGGGTGGTGTCCTGGGCGCGGACCGCGCCGGCCGCGAGCGCCAGCCAAACCGTGGCGACACCGGCCAGAACCCGTCTTGCCATGTTGATTGCCATCCCCGCCCTCAGCCGTGATCTGCCTGCTTGCACGCTTGGCCGGGCAGGAAAAGCCCGTGCGGTGTGATCGGTGGGCGTGCGGGGTGCGGGCGCGCAGTTCCTCGACGTTGGGTATTTTTAGCCAAAAAACGTGCGCTCATTAATTGTCGGTTGTCCCGGACTTACCGCCGGTCCGGTTCCCGGAACCGGCAGGCCAGGGCCGGAAGGGTCCATCCCCGGCCGGACCCCGCACCCGAATGGGATCCCGCGCCGATCCGGCCCTTCGCGTGTTTGCGGGGTGATGCTCGACCGTTGCGCGCACGAGGGCACCCATGGGTTGGTCGATCCCCGTCGGCACCGTCAAAGGCACGGTGATCCGCGTCCACATCACCTTCCTGCTCTTCCTGATCTGGATCGGCGGCGCCCACTACGCCCAGGGCGGCGGACCGGCGGCGCTGGAAGGCGTGACGTTCATCGTGCTGGTGTTCGCGTGCGTGCTGCTGCACGAGTTCGGCCACGTCTTCGCCGCCCGGCGGTACGGCGTGCAGACGCCGGACATCACGCTGCTGCCCATCGGCGGCGTCGCCCGGCTGGAGCGCATTCCCGAACAGCCGTCGCAGGAACTGGTCGTGGCGCTGGCCGGGCCGGCCGTGAACGTGGTGATCGCGGCGGTGCTGTACCTGCTGCTGGGCGGGGTCCTGCCCAACGAGGCCGTGGACATCCAGAATGCCGGCGTCGGCATGCTGGCCCGGTTGGCGTGGGTGAACGTGTACCTGGTGCTGTTCAACCTGATCCCGGCGTTCCCCATGGACGGCGGCCGGGTGCTTCGGGCGCTTCTGGCTCGGCCCATGGGGTACAGGCGGGCGACCCAGGTGGCCGCCTCGGTCGGGCAGGCGGTGGCGTTCCTGTTCGGCCTGTTGGGACTGTTCGGCAACCCGCTGCTGCTGTTCATCGCGCTGTTCGTCTATCTGGCGGCCACGTCCGAGGCCCACGCGGTCCAGCTCCGCGAGGCGTCGCGGGGCCTTCTCGTCGGCGATGCGATGATCACCCAGTTCCAGACCCTGTCGCCGTCCAGCGTCGTCGAGGACGCCGTGCAGGGCCTGATCCGCACGACGCAGCACGAATTCCCGGTGGTGGACGGCGCCGGCCGGCTGCGGGGCGTCCTGACCCGCGACGACATGATCCGGGCGTTGCGGGACCGCGGCCCCGACACCCCCGTGCTGGAGGTGATGCGCACCGACATCCCCGTCATCGGGCCGCGGCAGAGCCTGAACGACGCGCTGCGCCCGATGCAGGAGAGCCGCCTGCCCGCCATTGGCATCGTCGACGAGGTCGGGCGCCTCCTCGGCCTCGTCACGCCCGAAAACATCGGCGAGATGATGATGGTCGAGGCTGCGCGCGGCGGAACCGGGCCGGGAGCGCGCCGCCCGTAGGCGCCGGGCCCACCGGACAGGTCGATGCCACACCAGGCGGGGTGCCCCGGGAACACGCGGGCGGGTGTCGCGTTCGTGGCGCGGCAAACCCTGCGACGAGAGTGACATGGCTTACGCAATCACACGCATGCCGAAACTGTCCCCCCATTGGGGCGTCCACGACCGCACGCGGGACCGCTGGTGCGAGGTGCCGTCCGGCGAAGGCACGGCTGTCAAGGTGTGCGGCCTGCTGAATTCCGGACAGCTTGATCCGGCCCGGCTCCGCTGGCTGCCGATCCATCCCCGCGTCCTGGGCGACGACGCCGGATTGCACGACATGGTGCAGGCGGCCGAGTAGCGGCCGGATCCTGTGGCCGCCCCTTGCAACGGGATTGCGGCCCGCTCATGCTCGCCACGGGAATAAGGCTGCACGGTTGGCCACAGAACCGACGAGCGAATTGGGGGAGCGCAATCCATGTTCACCACCCGGCCCGAGCTGAAGGGGACCTTCGGCATGGTCGCCTCCACCCATTGGCTGGCGTCGGCGGCCGGCATGGCGATGCTGGAGCGGGGTGGCAACGCATTCGACGCGGCCGTGTGCGCCGCCTTCGTCCTGCAGGTGGTGGAGCCGCACCTGAACGGTCCCGGCGGCGACATGCCGGCGATCCTGTGGGATGCCAAGGCGCAGAAGGCCACCGTGCTGTGCGCCCAGGGTCCCGCCCCGGCCGGCGCCACCATCGAGCACTACAAGGCGCAGGGCCTGGATCTGGTGCCGGGCACCGGCAACCTGGCCGCCGCGGTGCCGCAGGCGACCGATGGCTGGCTGATGATGCTGCGCGACCACGGCACCCTGCGGCTGGCGGATGTGCTGGAACCGGCCATCGGCTATGCCGAGAACGGCCATCCGCTGCTGCCGCGGGTGGCGGGGACCATCGGCACGGTCAAGGAGCTGTTCAAGACCGAATGGACCAGTTCGGCCGCCACCTGGCTCGTGAACGGCGAGCCGCCGGCGCCCTGGTCCCTGCACCGCAACCCCGCGCTGGCCGAAACCTGGAAGCGTCTTGTCCGCGAGGCCGAGGCCGCGGGCGGGCGTGAGGCCGGGATCGACGCCGCCCGCCGCGCCTGGTCGGAAGGCTTCGTGGCCGAGGCGATCGACGAATGGTGCCGGACGCAGGAGGTCATGGACGTGTCCGGCCGGCGGCACAAGGGCGTGCTGACCGCCGACGACATGGCCCGGTTCCGCCCGGGCTACGAGGCGCCGCTCACCTACGACTATGCCGGCGTCACGGTCGCCAAGTGTGGCCCGTGGAGCCAGGGGCCGATGCTCATCCAGCAGTTGGCCCTGTTGAAGGGATTCGACATCGCGTCGATGGACCCGAACGGGCCCGAGTTCGTGCACGTGGTGACGGAATGCCTGAAGCTGGCCGCCGCGGACCGTGACGCGTGGTACGGCGACAGCGGGCCGGTGCCGCTGGAGGACCTGCTCTCCGACGCCTACACCGCCGAGCGCCGCAAGCTGGTGGGGGCGGAGGCGTCGATGGAGGTGCGGCCGGGCGCCCCCGGCGGACGCACGCCGAAGATGCCGCCCTTCACCCTCAAGGCCGAGCCCGGGAAGGGGCCCGCGGGGGCCGGGGCCGGCGAGCCCACGACCGCGCGCGATCCCGCCATGCAGACCCGGACGGGCGAACAGGGCGTGGCCCGGTCGGGGGCGACCGGCGGCGACACCTGCCACATCGACGTGGTGGACCGCTGGGGCAACGCCGTTTCGGCCACGCCGTCGGGCGGCTGGCTGCAATCGAACCCCACGATCCCGTCCCTCGGCTTCTGCCTGGGCACCCGGTTGCAGCAGACCTGGCTGGTGCCGGGCTTCAACTCCAGCCTGACGCCGGGCCGGCGGCCGCGCACCACGCTCACCCCGTCGATGGCGCTGAAGGACGGCCGGTTCTGGATGGCCTTCGGGACGCCGGGCGGCGACCAGCAGGACCAGTGGCAGGTTCCGATGCTGCTCCGCATCCTCCACCACAAGATGGACATCCAGCAGGCCATCGACGCGCCCGGCTTCCACACCGAGCACCTCGTCAACTCGTTCTGGCCCCGCACGCTGGTGCCAGGGGCCCTGGTGGTGGAAAGCCGCTTCGACGCCGCCGCGGTCGCCGAGCTGAAACGCCGCGGGCACAAGGTGACCGTCGGCGATCCCTGGTCGGAAGGGCGCCTGTCGGCCGTGATCCGCGAGGAGCGGGCGGACGGCGTCATGCTGCGCGCCGGCGCCAACCCGCGCGGCATGCAGGGCTACGCCGTCGGCCGCTGAGGCGGTTCACGGGAATGCCGGGGGAGCCATGGGCAATCTGACGGTCCAAAGCCCCCTGGGGCGCCTTCGGCTGGAAAGCGCCGATGGCGCCCTGGTGCGGCTGGATTGGCAGGACGGGGAGCCGGGCGCCCCGGACGACCCGGATCCTGTCCTGGTTAATGCGGCGGCCGAACTGGCGGCCTATTTCCGGGACGGCGGCGCCCGTTTCTCGGTGCCCGTCCGCCCGGCCGGCACGCCGTTCCAGCACCGGGTCTGGGCCGTGCTGTGTGCTATTCCGCCGGGACGCACGCTGACCTATGGCGAGGTCGCGGCCCGTGCCGGCGGCGTGGCACGGGCGGTCGGGCAGGCCTGCGGGGCGAACCCGATCCCGATCGTCATCCCCTGCCATCGGGTGCTGTCCGGGACCGGATCGGGCGGCTTTTCGGCGCCGGGCGGCCTCGACACCAAGCGCTGGCTGCTGGACCATGAAACGCCGCGCCTGTTGTAGCGTCCCTTGGTCTACAGGCTCGCCATCTTCGACTTCGACGGCACGCTCGCGGACAGCGCGGGATGGCTCCTGCGCAACGTGAACCCGGTGGCCGACCGCTACGGCTTCGAGCGGATCCCGCACGATGCGGTCGACGAGCTGCGCGGGCTCGACGGTCGGGCGCTCCTGCGCCGCCTGAACATTCCGATGTGGAAGTTGCCCCTCATCGCGCGGCACATGCACGCCCTGATGAGCCGGGACGCGGACGAGATCGTCCTGTTCGATGGCGCGGCCGAACTGCTGGGCACCCTGCGCGCCGGCGGGATCGCGCTCGCCATCGTCAGTTCCAATTCCGAAGCGAACGTCCGGCGGGTGCTGGGGCCCGCCAACGCCGCCCTGATCGGGCACTACGGGTGCGGGGCCGGACTGTTCGGCAAGGGGGCCCGGTTCCGCCAAGCGGTGCGGCGGGCCGGTGTGCGGCCCGGCGAAGCCATCGGCATCGGCGACGAGCTGCGCGACATCGACGCCGCCGAGGCCGAGGGGCTGGCGTCCGGTGCGGTCACCTGGGGCTATGCCACCCCGACGGTGCTGCGCGCCCGCCGGCCGACCTTCGTGTTCGACAGCATGGCGGCCATCGCCGAGGCGCTGGTCCGGTGACCGGGCCGGCGGGCCCGCATCCGCCCGCGGGAGCCCGTGCGGGGTAAGGTTTTCGACTTCCGCCGCGGTGACGGGCACCCGCCCGCCCGCTATCGTCCCCGCAACAAGATCGCGAAGAGGGGAGGGACCCATGGCCAGCGTGCAGATCCAGGCGAAGGACGGCGGCAGCTTCAACGCCTATGTGGCCCGGCCGTCGGGCGGCGGGCCGGCACCCGGCGTCCTGGTCATCCAGGAGATCTTCGGCGTCAACAAGGTGATGCGCGACATCTGCGACGACCTGGCCGCGCAAGGCTACCTCGCCATCTGCCCCGATCTGTTCTGGCGGCAGGAACCCGGCGTGGACATCACCGACCGCTCGGAAGCGGAGTGGAAGAAGGCGTTCGAGCTGTTCAACGGCTTCGACGTGGACAAGGGCGTCGAGGACCTGAAGGCGACGCTGGCCCATCTGCGCACCCTGCCGGGCTGCACCGGCAAGGCGGGCACGGTCGGCTACTGCCTGGGCGGCCGGCTGGCGTACCTGATGGCCACCCGCTCGGACGCGGACTGCAACGTCAGCTTCTACGGCGTCGCCATCGACTCCGTCCTGGACGAGGCCGGGAACATCACCAAGCCGCTGCTGATGCACGTCGCGGAAAAGGACCGGTTCGTTCCGCCCGACGCCCAGGCCAAGATCAAGGCCGCCCTGTCCGGCAACCCGCGGGTGGAGCTGCACACCTACGCCGGACAGGACCACGCCTTCTGCCGCGAAGGCGGCGACCACTACGACAAGGCGTCGTGCGAGCTGGCCAAGGGCCGGACCGCCGCCTTCTTCAAGGCGAACCTGGGATAGGGCCCCAGGGTGGGTGGGGAGTGGGCGGTGGGGGCCGCCTACTCCGCCGCCACCGCCGGTGCGTGCGTGACCGGGACGTCGAGCCGGTGCAGCATCTCCTTCGGCACCACCTGCCAGAACCGGCCCTTCACGATGTCCCAGTCGTTCAGGAGCTGGGCGGCGAAGCGGCTTTGGGTCTCGGCCACGTGCTCCTCGACGAGCGCGCGCAGCATCGCCTCGTAGTGGTCCACCTCGATCCGCTGGACCACCACGCTCTCGGGGTTGACCTTCTGCGGCAGCCGTCCGGTCTCGTCGTAGACGAAGGCCATGCCGCCGCTCATGCCGGCGGCGAAGTTGTCCCCCACGGCGCCCAGGATCACGGCCGTCCCGCCGGTCATGTACTCGCACCCGTTCGACCCGCAGCCCTCGACCACCACCGTGGCGCCGGAGTTGCGCACGGCGAAGCGCTCGCCGGCCTGGCCGGCGGCGAACAGGCGGCCGGCGGTCGCGCCGTACAGAACCGTGTTGCCGATGATGGTGTTGGCGTGGGTCTCCAGCGTGCTGGAGGTCATCGGGCGGACCACGATGGTGCCGCCGGACAGGCCCTTGCCGACATAGTCGTTGGCGTCGCCGAAGACCACCAGCTTCAGCCCCTGCACCGCGAAGGCGCCGAGCGACTGGCCGCAGCTTCCGCGCAGGCGCACGGTCACGTGGCCGGGTTTCAGCCCGTTCATGCCGAACTGCCGGGTGATCATCGACGACATGCGGGTGCCGATGGCCCGCTGCGTGTTCCGCACATTGTAGGTCAGCTGCATCTTCTCGCCGTCGCCGAACAGCGGCTTGGCGTCGGCGATCATCTGGGCGTCCAGCGTGTCCGGAACCGGGTTGCGGCCGGTCAGCGTGCAGAAGCGCGCGCTGTCGCCCGGATCGGCCACCACCAGCAGCGGGTTCAGGTCCAAATCGTCCAGGTGGGCCGCGCCGCGGTTCACCTGGGCCAGCAGGTCGGACCGCCCGATCACCTCCTCCAGCTTGCGGAAGCCAAGCGAGGCCAGGATCTCGCGCACCTCCTCGGCGACGAAGCTGAACAGGTTGACCACCTTTTCCGGCGAGCCCGTGAACTTCGCGCGCAGGGCCTCGTCCTGGGTGCACACACCCACCGGGCAGGTGTTGGAGTGGCACTGGCGGACCATGATGCAGCCCATGGCGATCAGGCTGGCGGTGCCGATGCCGAACTCCTCCGCCCCCAGCATGGCGGCCACCACCACGTCCCGCCCGGTCTTGAGCCCGCCGTCGGTGCGCAGCACCACGCGGTGGCGCAGGCGGTTCAGGGTCAGGACCTGGTTCGTTTCCGACAGGCCCATTTCCCACGGCACGCCGGCATACTTGATGGAGGTCTGGGGCGAGGCGCCGGTGCCGCCCACATGGCCCGACACCAGGATCACGTCGGCGTTGGCCTTGGCCACGCCGGCGGCGATGGTGCCGATGCCCGACCGGCTGACCAGCTTGACGCAGACCTTGGCGTCCGGGTTGATCTGCTTCAGGTCGTAGATGAGCTGGGCCAGATCCTCGATCGAATAGATGTCGTGGTGCGGCGGCGGGCTGATCAGCGTCACGCCCGGCGTGGAATGGCGCAGCCGCGCGATCATGCCGGTGACCTTGAAGCCGGGCAGCTGCCCGCCCTCGCCGGGCTTGGCACCCTGGGCGACCTTGATCTCGATCTCGCGGCACTGGTTCAGGTATTCGGCGGTCACGCCGAACCGGCCCGAGGCCACCTGCTTGATGGCCGAATTCCAGTTGTCGCCGTTGGCGTCGGGCTTGTACCGGGTGCTGTCCTCGCCGCCCTCGCCGCTGTCGGACTTGGCGCCGATGCGGTTCATGGCGACGTTGAGGGTGCCGTGCGCCTCGGGGCTGAGCGCGCCCAGCGACATGGCGGGCGTGATGAAGCGGCGGCGGATGGCGGTGATGCTCTCCACCTCCTCCAGCGGGACCGGCGGGCGGCCCGGCGTGAAGTCCAGCAGGTCGCGGATCTGCATCGGCGGCCGCTTGTGCACCGCATCCGAATACTTCTTGTACGTGGAGTAGCTGTCCGTCGCGACCGCCTGCTGCAAAAGGTGGATCAGCTGGCCTTCCCAGGCATGCCGGTCGCCGCCGCGGCGCCAGCGGTAGAAGCCGCCCACCGGCAGGGCGGCCATGCCGGGGTCGAAGGCGGTGCGGTGCTGGTCCTGCACCATCTTCTGGATGCCGTTCATCCCGATGCCGGAAATCCGGCTGACCGCGCCCGGGAAATATTCGGCCACCAGTGCGCGGCCGAGGCCCACCGCCTCGAAGTTGCAGCCGCCACGGTACGAGGAAACGACCGAGATGCCCATCTTGCTCATGACCTTGAGCAGGCCCTCGTCCACCGCCTTCTTGAACCGCTTCAGCCCCTCTTCCAGGCTCAGGGTTCCGAACAGCCCCCGGCGGTGGCGGTCGGCGATGGCCTCCTGCGCCAGATAGGCGTTGACGGTGGTGGCCCCGACGCCGACCAGGACCGCGAAGTAGTGCACGTCCAGGCATTCGGCCGACCGCACGTTCAGCGACGTGAAGGTGCGCAGGTTCTGGCGGATCAGGTGCGTGTGCACGGCCGCCGTCGCCAGGATCATGGGCATGGCCGCCCGGTCCGCCGACATGGCCGTGTCGGTCAGGATCACATGGGTGGCGCCGCCGCGCACCGCGTCCTCGGCCTCCTGGCGGATCCGGCGCAGCTCGTCGCGCAGGGCCCCTTCGCCCGCGTCCGCGGGGAAGGTGCAGTCGATTTCGGCCGCCGTGTCCGCCATGTGGGCGCGCATCGCCAGGTATTCGGCGGTGGTCAGCACCGGGCTTTCGAGCTGCAGCAGGCGCGCCTGGCTTTCATCCTCGTCCAGGATGTTGCCCAGGTTCCCCAGCCGGGTCTTCAGCGTCATCACCCGGCGTTCGCGCAGGCTGTCGATGGGCGGGTTGGTGACCTGGCTGAAGTTCTGGCGGAAGAAATGGTGCAGGCCGCGGTAGCGGTCGGACAGGACCGCGAGCGGGCTGTCGTCGCCCATGGAGCCGACGGCCTCCTTGGCTTCCTCGACCATGGGATGCAGGATCAGCTCCAGATCCTCCATCGACACGCCGAAGGCCATCTGGCGGCGGCGCAGCTCGTCGCGGGACAGCTCCGCCGGCTCGTGCTTCGCGGCGGCCTTCTTCACCAGATCGTCCAGCACCGTGATGTTGCGCACCCACTTGGCGAAGGGGCGCTGGCGGGCGAGGTGGGCCTTGATCTCGGCATCGCGGAACAGGCGGCCGTCCCGCAGGTCCACGGCGATCATCTGCCCGGGCCCCAGGCGGCCCTTCTCGACGATCTCCGCCTCGTCCAGTTTCACCATGCCGGTTTCCGACCCGGCCACGATCAGCCCGTCGGCCGTCAGCGTGTAGCGCATCGGGCGCAGGCCGTTGCGGTCCAGGCCGCCCAGCACCCACCGCCCGTCGGTGGCGGCGATGGCGGCGGGGCCGTCCCACGGTTCCATGACCGCGTTGGCGTAGCTGTAGAGCGCCTTGACCTCCTCGGGCATGTCGCCGTCGGCCGACCAGGCCTCGGGGATGAGCATGGTCTTGACCATGGGGGCCGAGCGGCCGGCGCGCACCAGCACCTCGAACACGCTGTCCAGCGCGCCCGAATCCGACGTGCCCTGCGGGATCACCGGCTTGATGTCGTTGATCCAGGGGGCGAGCGCGTCGTGGAAGAGGCGCGTCTCGTGCGCCTTCATCCAGTTCACGTTGCCCTTCAGCGTGTTGATCTCGCCGTTGTGGGCCAGCATGCGGAACGGCTGGGCCAGCGACCAGGTCGGATAGGTGTTGGTGGAATAGCGCTGGTGGTAGATGGCGAAGGCGCTGGTGAAGCGCGGGTCCTTCAGGTCGGGGTAGAAGGTGTCCAGCTGCTCGGCCAGGAACATGCCCTTGTAGATGATGGACCGGCAGGACAGGGTGCAGACGTAGAAGTCGTTGATGCCGTCGGCGCGCACCGCCTTCTCGATGCGGCGGCGGATGACGTACAGCTCGCGTTCGAACGTGCTTTCGTCCACGCCCTTCACGTTGCCGACGATGATCTGTTCGATCTCGGGCCGGGTGGCGTTGGCCTTGTCGCCGCACACGCTGATGTCCACCGGCACCTGGCGCCAGCCGTGGATGGTGTAGCCGAGGTTCAGGATCTCGGTCTCCACGATGGTCCGGCACCGTTCCTGCGCATCCAGCGAAAGCCGGGGCAGGAACACCTGGCCCACCGCCAGCAGATGGGTCGGCCGGGCATGGTCGGTCTGGGCCACATGGTCCGCGAAGAACGCCTGGGGCAACTGGACATGGATGCCGGCGCCGTCGCCGGTCTTGCCGTCGGCGTCCACGGCGCCCCGGTGCCAGATCGCCTTCAGCGCCTCGATCGCCTTTTCCACCACCTGCCGGCGCGGCTTGCCGTCGATCGCCGCCACGAACCCGACGCCGCAGGCATCGTGCTCGTCCGCCGGATCGTAGGCGTGCGCGGCCTCCAGGTGCGCCCTGTTCGCCAGGTACTCCGCCACGAAGCGTTCGCCTTGGGTGGGATGGTCGGTCATCGGGCGGGGCCTTCCTGGAACGGGTTGCTGTGCGGCAGGGCAGAAGGGGGCGGGCGGGTCGCCGGGCGTCGCCCGAAAGGTCAACGGCGGATGGGCGGGGATACGGGGACGGGCGACGGACCGGCCACGGTCGTCATTCCGCCGCCACCGCAAGCGGGGCGTCCGCCTGGGCCCGGAGATAGGCGTCCATGCTGGCGGCCGCGGCCCGCCCGTCGTGGATGGCCCACACCACCAGCGAGGCGCCGCGCACGATGTCGCCCGCGGCGAACACGCCCGGAACCGACGTCATCGCGGTGCGGTGGTCGATCTTCAAGGTGCCCCAGCGGGTCGTCGCCAGTTCCGGCGCGCCGAACAGGACCGGCAGCTCTTCCGGGTCGAAGCCCAGCGCCTTGACCACCAGATCGGCGTCCAGGTCGAAGCGCGAGCCTTCGATCACCTGCGGCGTCTGGCGGCCGGTGGCATCGGGCACGCCGAGGTGGATGCGGCTGGCGATCACGCCCGCCACCCGGCCGGCCGCGTCCGTGCGGAAGCCATCGGGGGCGGCCTGCCAGACGAACTCCACGCCTTCCTCCTCGGCGTGGGCGACCTCGCGCAGGGATCCCGGCATGTTCGCGCGGTTCCGGCGGTAAAGGCAGCGCACCGACACCGCGCCCTGGCGCACGGCGGTGCGCACGCAGTCCATGGCGGTGTCGCCGCCGCCGATCACCACCACGTGCTTGCCGGCCGCATTCAGCGTGCCGTCGGTAAAGGCCGTCACCGGGTCGCCCAGGCCGACGCGGTTGGACGCCGTCAGATAATCCAGTGCCTGGACGATCCCCGCGGCACCCGACCCGGGTGCTTCCAGGTCGCGCGCCTTGTAGACGCCGGTCGCGATCAGCACCGCGCCGTGCCGCGCACGCAGTTCGGCCAGGCTCACGTCGCGGCCGACCTCCACCCCCAGGTGGAAACGCACGCCACCCTCGGCCAGCAGCGTGGCGCGGCGTTGCACGACCGGCTTTTCCAGCTTGAAGCCGGGGATCCCGTACATGAGCAGGCCGCCGACCCGGTCGTACCGGTCGTAGACGTGGACCTGGTAGCCGGCCTTGCGCAACTGCTCCGCGGCCGCCAGGCCGGCGGGGCCGGAACCGACGATGCCCACGCTTTCGGTCCGCTCGGCCAGCGGCTTCACCGGCCGGACCCAGCCCATGTCGAAGGCGGTGTCGGTGATGTACCGCTCCACCGCGCCGATGGTGACCGCGCCATGGGTGGATTGCTCGATGACGCAGTTGCCTTCGCACAGCCGGTCCTGGGGGCAGATCCGGCCGCAGATCTCGGGCATGTTGTTGGTGGCCGAGGACAGCTCGTACGCCTCCTCCAGCCGTCCTTCGGCCGTCAGCTTCAGCCAGTCCGGAATGTGGTTCTGCAGGGGGCAGTGGATCTGGCAGAACGGCACGCCGCATTGCGAACAGCGGGCGGCCTGCTCCTCGGCGTGGTCCGGGGCGAAACGCGCGTAGATCTCGTCGAAATCCCGCTGGCGCAGCGCGGCCTCGCGCTTTTCGGGTAGCCGTTGTCCGGTGTGGACGAACCCGAGCAGTCTGCGCGCCATACCGCCACCTCATTCCCTGGATCACCGGTCGCACAGGATCGGCGCACCTCTTCGCGCAAGTCCGTAACCAATGAGCGACCGATCGGGACATATAATTGGGGCTGCTCGGAAGTGCGAGCAGTTTTTTCAATATAGGTCAGTATAATTGACCTTATGTCTCTACGGCCTTTGCCTCCGGCCGAATTTTGCGGTCCGCGGTGGATTCCGGAGTTGCCGGAAAGGTCAGGTTATGGAACCAAATGGCTCTCCGGCCATGGCCTCGACGCCGATGTGGTGGCCGGGCCATTGTTTCCACGGACTGTTCCGCGTGACCCTCTTGCCGTTCCTCCAAGGCGCCCTGTTGCAGGCGTCCCTGATCCTCGTCATCGGGCCCCAGAATGCGTATGTGCTGCGCGAAGGCCTGTCGCGCGGCCATGTCCTGGCGGTGGCCGGCGTGGCGAGCCTGTGCGACGGCACCCTGATCGCCCTGGGAGCGGCCGGTTTCGGCCGTCTGGTGGCGACGACACCATGGCTGCTGCCGGTGGCGACCTGGGGCGGGGTCGCGTTTCTGGCCGTCTATGGCGTCATGGCCCTGGGCCGGGCCCTCAGGCCCTCGGCGCTCGACCCGGCGCAGGCGCAGAGCCGTGAACGGACGGTGGGCGGCGCGGTGGCGGGGGTGCTCGCCATGAGCCTTCTGAACCCGCATGTCTATCTGGACACGGTGGTCCTTGTCGGCGGCTTGGCCGGTCGGCAGCCGGATCCGGGCGCGCGTGCCCTGTTCGCGGCGGGGGCCGCCGCCTTCTCCGTCATCTGGTTCTTCGGGCTGGGATACGGGGCGCGTCGGTTGGCCCCCCTTCTGGCACGGCCCGCCGCTTGGCGGTGGATCGACACGGGTGTGGCCCTCACCATGTGGGCAGGTGCGGTAACGCTGGCCTATGGGAAGGTTGGATGAGATAAACCCGGCAGCACCGGCGAGAGCCGGCCGGAGGAAACGGACAAGGCGAGAGGGCCATGACCAGCAGCAGCCGACCCATGAAGCGCAGCGTGACCGAAATCGACGGCCAAAAGCTGCATCCGCAGACATTGATGATGGGCTACGGCTACGACCCCGCCCTGTCGGAAGGATCGGTGAAGCCGCCGGTCTTCCTGACCTCGACCTACGTTTTCGAAAGCTCCGCCCACGGCAAACGCTTCTTCGAAGGGTTGACCGGCCGGCGGCCGGGCGGCGCCGAAGGGCTGGTCTACGGCCGGTTCAACGGGCCCGACCAGGAGATCCTGGAGGACCGGCTGGCCTTGTGGGACGGTGCCGAGGACGCGCTTGTGTTCTCCAGCGGCATGTCGGCCATCGCCACCGCGTTCCTGGCCCTGGTGCGGCCGGGCGACGTGGTCGTGCACTCCGCGCCGCTCTATGCCGCGACCGAAAAACTGATCGGCCGCGTCCTGGGCCAGTTCGGTGTGCAGTGGATGGATTTCCCGGCCGGCGCCGACCAGGCGACCATCGAGGGCGTGATCCGCGCGGCCAAGGCCAAGGGACGCGTCGGCCTGATTTACGTGGAAAGCCCGGCGAACCCGACCAACGATCTGGTCGATATCGAGGCGGTGGCGGCCGCACGCCGGCTTTTGGACGACCAGCCGGGCGGCGCCCCGCGCATCATCGTGGACAACACCTTCCTCGGGCCCTTGTGGCAGCGCCCGCTTCAGCACGGCGCCGACCTGGTGGTCTATTCGCTGACCAAGTACGCGGGCGGCCACAGCGACCTGGTGGCCGGCGGGTGCCTCGGCTCGAAGGAGGCCATCCAGCCGATCCGCGCCATGCGCAACACCATCGGCACCATCACCGACCCGTACACCAGCTGGCTGCTGATGCGGTCGTTGGAAACCCTGGAACTGCGCATGAGCCGGGCCGAGCAGAACGCCCGCAAGGTCTGCGAATTCCTGACCAAGCACCCGAAGGTGGAGCGGGTGGCCTATCTGGGCTTCCTCGATCCGGACAGCCGCCAGGGCAAGATCTACGCCCGGCAGTGCACCGGGGCAGGCTCGACCTTCTCCGTCATGCTGAAGGGCGGCGAGGAGGAGGCCTTCCGCTTCCTGGACAATTTGAAGCTGGTGAAGCTGGCGGTCAGCCTGGGCGGGACGGAAAGCCTGGCGTCCCATCCCGCCGCCATGACCCACCTGGACGTGTCGGACGAGCGCAAGAAGGAACTGGGCATTTCGCCGAACATGGTGCGCATCTCCATCGGCGTCGAACACGCCGACGACCTCATCGCCGATTTCCGGCAGGCGCTGAACCAGATCTAAGCACCCGCGCGGCGGGGGCGGCACGGCTTCGGCCGTGCCGCCCGGCCGGAACCGCGCCGCCCGAGGCTTGTTCCCTTCTTCCGAACGGAACACGAGGCCAACTCCCTTGGGCGAGATCAAGCCCCCCCATGCCTTGAATGCGGCGCCTGCCGAGGGCACGGATGCGGATCGGCGCGCGGCGCCCGAACCTGCCAGGCCACCGGCCAAACCTGCGGCCAAGCCGTCCGGGCCGGCGATGCCCTTCATCGAGGCCACGGCCTGGACCGACCAGTCGTCCACGCCGGGGCCCTACGGTCCGGCCACGGCCCCGCCGGGATCGGACACCTTCTACGCCGACGCGCTGGGCGAACTCGAAGCGCTGGGCCTGCCCTATCTGGTCAGCGGCACCTTCGCGGTGAACGCCTACACGGGCTTGAACCGCCCGACCAAGGACATGGACGTCTTCTGCCGGCCCGGCGACTACCCGGCGATCCTCGCCCATTTCCAGCGCCGGGGCTACGAAGCGGCCATCAAGGACGAACGGTGGCTCGCCAAGGTGTGGAGCGGCGACCACTTCTTCGACCTGATCTTCTGTTGCACGGTGGTGATCTCGCCCATTACCGATGCCTGGTTCATCGAGCGGCACACGGCCGAGATCTACGGCCGGGTGGTGCCGATCATCGCGCCCACCGAACTGGTCTGGTCGAAGTCCTTCGTGCAGTCGCGCGAACGCTACGACGGCGCCGACGTCGCCCACGTGATCCTTTGCCAGCATGACAAGATCGACTGGAAGCGCCTGCTCGCCCACATGGATGCGTGGTGGGAGGTGCTGCTGATGCACGTCCTGAACTTCCGGTTCATCTACCCGTCCGAGCGCGACCGGATTCCGGCTTGGTTGTTCGAGGAGCTGCTGGAGCGGCTCCGGACCCGGGCGGAACTCCCGGTGCCGCAGACGCGGGTATGTCGGGGCCGCCTGTTCTCGCGCACGGATTACCTGATCGACGTCACGGAATGGGGCTACGCCGACATCCTGGGCCAGGGGGAGCGCCGTGGCTGAGACGAACGAACCCCTGACCATCGCCGCCATTGGCGACGTCCATGCCGGCAAGGACGCCGTTACCGAACTCCGCCCCTTGTTCCGCGAGATCGCGGAGCGGGCCGATGTGCTGGCCCTGTGCGGCGATCTGACCAACCTGGGAACCCGGCCCGAGGCCGAGGCGCTTGCGGCGGCCTTGGAGGGGTTCGGAAAGCCCGTGGTCGCCGTTCTGGGCAACCACGACCATGAAAGCGGCACGCCGGAGGCCGTCGAGGAGCCGTTGCGCGCCGTGGGTGTCCGGTTCCTGGAGCACGAGACCTGCACCATCCGCGGCGTCGGCTTCGCGGGTGTGAAGGGGTTCGCCGGCGGCTTCGGCCGGTTCATGTTGTCGGGCTTCGGCGAAGCGGCGACCAAGGCGTTCGTGCACGAGGCGGTGGAGCAGGCGTTGCGCCTGGAAACGGCACTGGCGGGCCTGGAGAACAAGCGCCTGTGCGTGGTGCTGCACTACGCGCCCATCGCCGAGACCGTCGCCGGCGAACCGCTGGAGATCTTCCCCTTTCTGGGGTCGTCGCGGTTGGCCGAAACGATCGACCGTTTCGAGGTGGCGGCGGTGGTGCACGGCCACGCGCACCACGGTCCCTTCGCCGGCAAGACGCCCCGGGGGACGCCCGTGTACAACTGCGCCGCGATGGTGAAGAAGGACACCGGCCGGCCGTACGCGCTCCTGCGGATCTGATCCCCGGCCCGACGGGGACCCTGGCGCCCGCGCTTCAGACCTGCTCGGTGGTGGCCGCGGGTTCGGCCAGGGGGCCGATCAGGGCCTTCAGGCGGGCGGCCAGCTCCTCCACGGTATAGGGCTTGGCGAGCAGGACGTAGCCTTGCGGCATCTCATCGACCGGGATCGCCTCTTCGCTGTAGCCGGTCGTCAGCACGACGCGCACGCCCGCCCACCGCTCGCGGATCGCACGGGCCACGTCGATGCCGCTGACCCCGCCCGGCATGACCACGTCGGTCACCACGGCCGCAAGGTCGGCGGCCTGCCGGTCCAGAATATCCAATGCGCTCCGGCCGTCCTCGGCCGTCAGCACGTCGAAGCCGGCCTCCGTCAGCCCTTCGACGGTGACCATGCGGACAAGCGCGTCGTCCTCGACCACCAGCAGGCGGGGACGTTCGCCCGTCCGCACCGGTGCAGGTGCCGTTGGAGCGGGCAGGCGTCCCTTGGTGCTCACGACCCTGTCCGGCGCCTCGGCCAACACCGGCAGCAGAAGGCGCACGGTGGTTCCGCGGCTGGGCGCGCTTTCGATTTCCGCCGTGCCGCCGGACTGGCGGGCGAAGCCGTACACGCTGCTGAGCCCCAGCCCCGTTCCCTTGCCCACCTCCTTGGTGGTGAAGAACGGTTCGAAGGCGCGTGCACGCACCTCGGGCGGCATGCCGCCGCCGGTGTCCGACACCGAAAGCGCCACGAATGGCCCGGCCAGGCGGTCCGCCCTGCCCGCCAGTTCGGCATACGCCGTGGAGATGCGGATCCGGCCGCCCTCCGGCATGGCATCGCGTGCGTTCGCCACCAGATTCAGCAGGGCCAATTCCAGATCGATGGGGCTGATGCGCACCGTGCAGGGGCCGGGGATCAAGGTGTATTCGAGCGTGATGTCCGCGCGGATCGACTTTTCCAGCAAAGGCGCGGTGGCGCGGATGGCGGCGTTCAGATCCAGGACCGAGATCTGGGCCGGTTCGCGCCGGGCGAAGGTCAGCAATTGCCGGGACAACTGTTCGCCCCGCGTCGCCGCCAGCGCGATGCCGTCCAGATAGCCGGCGCCCTGCGGCGGCATGTGCCGGCGTGCCAGGCGCAGGTTGCCCTGGATGGCCGTGAGCAGGTTGTTGAAGTCGTGCGCGACGCCGCCGGTCAACTGGCCGACGGCCTCCATCTTGTGGGTGTGGCGCAGTTGGTCCTCGACCGCCTCGCGGCGGCGGACCTCCGCCGCCCAGCCCGCCCAGGCCAGCCGTTCCTGGCGGGCGCGGCGCAGCGCGACCAGGATGATGGCCATGAGCGCCAGGCTGGGTGGCAGGCCGATCAGGATTTCGGTGAGCAACGTCCGATGCCACGCGGACCGGACCGCCGCGGTCTCGACCGACACGCTGGCGTAAACCGGATAGGACCCGATCCGCCGGTAGGCCATGCGCCGTTCGATGCCGTCATGCGGCGAAACCGCGGTGTAGACCCCGGCCTCGGGGGATTTCCGTACGATCGTATGGAAGTGGCTGTGGGGCGAGAGCCGCTCCGCTTCGCCCCCGTTGCCGTGTGCGCCCGCCAGGATGGCGCCGTCCTCGCGGAAAAGCATGATCCGCACGGACGGGTCATGGGCGGCCCGGCTGTAGAATTCGGTGAAGTAGGGGGGGTAGAGGGACACCGCCGAGACGCCGGCAAAGGCGCCGCTCGCGTCGACCCGGCGGCGCGAGACGTTGAAGAACAGGACGTTCTGGGCGCGTCCGCGCCGTACCTCGTCGACATAGGTCCCGGCATCCGCACCGCGCTGGGCGATGAAGTAGGGGCGGTCCGACAGATCCAGGTGTGCCGGTGCCGGATACAGTTCGCCGACCACCAGGGGGCGGCCGTGCCGGTCCACCACCCAGATGCCCTGAACCTGCGGCAGTTGCCGGACGATGGCGTTCAGGCGCTCGTGCAGCGCCCGTTCGTCGGCGCGGATCTGGGCATCGGTGCGGTCGCCCAGGATCTCCGCGATCCGGTCCTGCACCAGCTGCTGCGTTTCAAAGACCTTCAGCGCGTGCTCGTTCACCACCTCGAGCGTCCGGGCGATCCGCTCGTCCGCTTCCGCCCAGGCTGCCCGCTGCTGACGGTTGGCGGCCAAGGCGAACATGAGGAGGGGGACCACGATGGCCGCCACAAGCAGCACGATCAGCAGCCGGTCGGCACCGGTTGCCCCGGGGGCCTGCGCCTCCGCGTGCCCTACGGCTTGTGGCCCGGCGTCCGGATCCCTTGCTCTTGCGTCTTCCGCCCGCGGTCGCGTCATACGGTCTTTGTCTGTCTATACGCCGACCCGTGCCGAAGCCTCGGATGGGTGTCCGGACGATCATCCCAACTTTGGTATATCCCGCTTCCCCGGGACTGAATCAAAAAAACGATATTGCCCATCCTGCGGCGGGCCGGGGCCCAGGAGGGGCAAAAGGAAAAGGGCCGGCACCCTGCGGTGCCGGCCCCTTCCATTCGTCCGGTTTGGTCGGACTGTGCGACGGGACGCTTAGAAGTCCATGTCGCCCATGCCGCCCATGCCGCCCGGAGCCGCGGGCGCGGCTTCCTTCTTGGGACGCTCGGCGACCATGGCTTCGGTGGTGATCAGCAGGCCGGCGACCGAGGCCGCGTCCTGCAGGGCGGTGCGCACCACCTTGGTCGGGTCGATGATGCCCGCCTTGAACATGTCGACGAACTGGCCGGTCTGGGCGTCGTAGCCGTAGGACGCATCCTTCGACTCCAGCAGCTTGCCCACGATCACCGAGCCGTCGGCGCCGGCGTTGGTGGCGATCTGACGGGCCGGCGCCTGCAGGGCGCGGCGGATGATCTCCACGCCCACGCGCTGGTCGTCGTTGACCGGCTTCAGGCCGTCCAGGGCCGAGAGGGCGCGCACCAGGGCGAGGCCGCCGCCGGGGACGATGCCTTCCTCGACCGCCGCACGGGTGGCGTGCATGGCGTCGTCCACGCGGTCCTTGCGCTCCTTCACCTCGATCTCGGTGGCGCCGCCGACCCGGATCACCGCCACGCCGCCGGCCAGCTTCGCCAGCCGCTCCTGCAGCTTCTCGCGGTCGTAGTCCGAGGTGGTCTCCTCGATCTGCTGCCGGATCTGGTTGCACCGCGCCTCGATGTCGGTCTTGGTGCCGGCACCGTCGACGATGGTGGTGTTCTCCTTGGTGATCACGACGCGCTTGGCGGTGCCGAGCATGTCGAGGGTCACGTTCTCCAGCTTGATGCCGAGGTCTTCGGAGACGACCTGACCGCCGGTCAGGATCGCCATGTCCTCGAGCATGGCCTTGCGGCGGTCGCCGAAGCCCGGCGCCTTCACGGCGGCGATCTTCAGGCCGCCGCGCAGCTTGTTCACCACCAGCGTGGCCAGCGCCTCGCCTTCCACTTCCTCGGCGATGATCACAAGCGGCTTGCCGCTCTGGACCACCTTTTCAAGGACGGGGATCAGCGCCTGCAGGCCCGACAGCTTCTTCTCGTGGATCAGGATGTACGGGTCGTCCAGTTCGACCGTCATCTTGTCGGCGTTGGTGACGAAGTACGGGCTGATGTAGCCGCGGTCGAACTGCATGCCTTCGACCACTTCCAGCTCGGTCTCCAGCGACTTCGCCTCTTCGACCGTGATCACGCCCTCGTTGCCGACCTTCTGCATCGCCTCGGCGATCATCCGGCCGATCTCGCGCTCGCCGTTGGCCGAGATCGTGCCGACCTGCGCGATCTCGTCGTTGGTCGTGACCTTCTTGGCCTTGGCCTTCAGCTCGGCGACGACGGCCTCGACGGCCATGTCGATGCCGCGCTTCAGGTCCATCGGGTTCATGCCGGCGGCCACCGCCTTGGCGCCCTCGCGCACGATGGCCTGCGCCAGCACGGTGGCGGTGGTGGTGCCGTCGCCGGCCTGGTCGTTCTGCTTCGAGGCCACTTCGCGCACCATCTGGGCGCCCATGTTCTCGAACCGGTCGGCCAGCTCGATCTCCTTGGCGACGGTGACGCCGTCCTTGGTGATGCGCGGCGCGCCGAAGCTCTTCTCGATCACCACGTTGCGGCCCTTCGGGCCCAGCGTGACCTTCACCGCGTCGGCCAGGATGTCGATGCCGCGCAGCATCTTGGCGCGCGCATCGGCCGAGAACTTCACGTCCTTGGCTGCCATGGATTGAATTCCTTATGTTCGTGTTTCGTTGGGGACAGGGCGGTCGCGAATTACTTCGCGTTGACGACGCCCATGATGTCGGATTCCTTCATGATCAGGAGCTCCTGACCATCGAGCTTCACCTCGGTCCCCGACCACTTGCCGAACAGGACGCGGTCGCCGACCTTGACGTCCAGCGGGACGACCTTGCCGTTCTCGTCGCGGGCACCCGGACCGACGGCCAGGACTTCGCCTTCCATCGGCTTTTCCTTG